>NZ_JAQMSY010000102.1:0-10004 GCF_028329095.1 Microcystis sp. CS-574 | reverse complement strand
TGCAAGAAGGGCTTTATGTGGCTCGGATTCATGACCAAGTATTTGAATTAGATATTCCCGATAATTTTCAGCCTCAAACCTATTAAAAATTTCGATGTGATCGCTATATCTTCCCCAAAGGCAGAAACACTCTCTTCTTCATGAATCGGCAAAATTTAGTAAAATAGTAATAGACCAAATCAGAAGGAAAAAATTATCTATGGCAACTACATCCGAAGACGTATGGCGACTCTTAGCAGAATTAACTACCGCTCAAAAAGAAACTGACCGACAACTCAAGGAAACTGACCGACAACTTAAGGAAGTTAGTCAACAACAGAAGGAGACTGAACTACTATTGAAGGAAGTTAGTCAACAACAGAAGGAAAACGCCCAACAACAGAAAGAAACTGACAAACAACTCAAAGAACTGGGCAAACAAATTGGGGGACTCGGTGCAAAATTCGGCAGCTTTACCGAAGGACTTGCCCTTCCTTCAATGGAAACGATTCTCGGACAACAATTTGGTATGGAGGTTATCAGTCCCAGTGTGCGAGTCAGTAAAGAAGGACAACACCTAGAAATTGATGTTCTTGCCTATACCAATGGTGAGCTAAATACTGCCTATATCGTTGAGGTTAAAAGTCATGTTAGACAGGAAGATATTACTCAATTAAAAAGTATTTTGCAACGGTTTCGCCGCTTTTTTCCTGAACACAAGGATAAAAAACTCTATGGCATATTAGCGGCGGTTGATTTATCCCCAGAATTACGCGAAAAAATTTTGCAAGAAGGGCTTTATGTGGCTCGGATTCATGACCAAGTATTTGAATTAGATATTCCCGATAATTTTTCACCTCAAACCTATTAAATAACCCTGCTCTAGGAAAAACTTTTTCAGTAAGCTTTATTGTAATTGTCCGCGCAGAGCATAACGATCTTTTTCTAAACCGAAAGCGAAGAGAAAAGAATGGCGTATAGTGGGGTTAGAGAGAGTAAAAAAGAGAAAGAGAGCGATAACAGCTAATCCTGACGATAAACTAAACATAGTTTCGTAGGAAATTGCTAAAACCCCCAGAATTGGACCTGCTAAGGCCGTTCCCACATCAAAACCGCCGATACAGATAGAATAGGCCCGGCCGCGTTCTTGGGGCCCAGAGCGATCGGAGATTAAAGCCAGTAACATAGGGAATAAAATCCCCCCTCCCGTACCTTCGAGAATAGCGGCTAAAATTAAAGCGGAAGGAGATCGAGCAGAAGATAGAACCAACATGGATAAACCATAGCAAAAAACGCTAATAGTGATGAATAAACCCCGTCCATAGCGATCGCTGGCTCCTCCCGACAAAATCCGCCCGATTACGCCCGATACTGCCGCACAACTGTAGAATAGACCAGGACTAAAAGGTATCTGATTTTCGAGGAGAAACAGGGGTAAAAAAGCGACTAAACCACCGAATAAAGTACCAACCAGTAGAAAAACTAAGGTAGGGACTAAAAAAGCCCGCTCTTGACATAATGCCCAGAAACTGCGCTCAATTGTCCGATTTTCTGCCTTCATTTCCGCTAATTTTTTCTTGAAGTCCGGTTCTTGAATGGAGAAACCCAAGAGAAATGCGATCGCTCCTGAAGTGGCAGAAACTAGAAATAAACCGTCATAACCGATCGATTCGTAGAGATAACTGCCTAAAGCCGGACCGATTCCCATGCCTATGGGTGCAGTTAAGCTCATATAACCAATTATCTCTCCCCGTTGACGAACGGGGGAAAAATCCACCACTAGGGTGCTGTAACCAGTGGTAAAAGCAGCGATACTGAGACCATGGTAGGCGCGGACGGCGAATAAAGAGGAAAGATCGCGAAAAAATAGATAACCGAGGGGTGCGGTAGCGGCGACAATAGTTCCAAATAAAACCACTAATTTGCGACTGCGGCGATCAACTAGATTGCCCAACCAACTGCGCGATAAAATTAAACCGATAGCAAAGGCCCCCATGACAAAACCGATATCTTGTTTGCTGCCGCCTAGGGAGTCAATATAGGTGGGGAGAGTGGGGACAAGAGTGGTGATACTTATCCAGAAAAACAGCGCCGTGACGAAGAGAAAGAGTAGTTGACGACGAGTTTCGGCAGTAAGCGATCGAAAAGTTTTGAAAGCGTTCACAACAGCGACCGTCACAGGCAACAAAAAGACCCGGAGATCACGCCAGTCACAAGCATCCCGTATTGCTGCTACCTTCCGGTCCTGACAAGGTTAAGGCGTTGCGATCGCATGAGTCCGAGTCTTTTCTATCATAACATCTTTTTCCGGGATACTGGCATTTTTTTCCAGAGAATTTCCTCTCAATCTAGACTGGGAACAGAAATTTTCTCAACGAGGGGGTTTTTGCAATTGTTGTTGTAGAGAAATTTCTGGTTCGATCGCCAATCCGCTAAACTGTCGGATCAAGGGTGAAGGACTCTCCCTAGAATCGGCAGCGAGGAAAAATAACCAACGGCTGCCGGGGGTGAGTTGTTCAATGGAATTGAAGTTACTTGTCAACCAAATTAGCGGTAAATTAGGCAGATTAGCGTTTTTTTGACTAGCTTTTGCCTCTATACTGGCTAAAGTTTCTAAAATGATCCTCTCCCCCTGAATTAAACCCGTTTCACCGGTCCAGAGTTTCACATTTAATTGCCGACGATGGGCATAAAAATAGAGGGAAGCAGCGGCAATAATCGCCCGTTCAAAACTGTCTTCTTGCCAATCACAGAGGGTATCGAGACAGATAATCACTTCCTGTCCCCCCGTTAACACTTCTAATTCCCGAATTTGCAATTCTCCCAAACGGGCGCTAGTTTTCCAGTGAATTAAACGGGTAGAATCACCCTGGCGATATTGTCTCAGGTTACGGGTCAGTCCTTGACTCGCCCTTTGATAATAGCGATTATTTTCTAATTTTTGTGCCATCTCTTGACCGAGGGAATTGATCAGGGGACACTGTTGCAAGGGTAAAATTTGGGGATAAACTAAAGCTTTAGCCGCTGCTTGATGACAACGACGACACCAAAATAAACCGAGAGGGGCTGCTGTTCTTAATTGTACTTCTTGCCAGTGATAAATACCCCGTTTACTGGTGGGTAAATAATAGGTCCAACGATGGCAACTTTTGGGGGCAATCGTTTCTATTGGGGTTATTTTTGGCTGATCGAGAACTATAGGCAGGATATCTGTCACTTCTAACAGATTTATCGGCTGATTGCTAGTATTTTCTATCTCTAGGCTAATACTAAGATCGTCTCCCGCACTTACGGGTACAATGGCAAGACGACGCACTTTCAGGGGAAGAAGGGAACGACGGGGTAAAATTATCGATAAAATTAAAATGGCGATTGTCGTGCCAGAGATAGCATACAACCATCCCGCCATGGTATTGGTCGCCGCTCCGAAAAAACAGAGGGTAATGCCAATGATTACCCCACCACCGTAAGCGGGTAAAATACCGCGATCTTCTAACCAAGTTTTCATAGGGTTTAGTGGTTTTGTCGTCTTTGCTGGAAGGCTAAAAATCAGACCCACACTTCTAGAATTACCCCAAAAGCCCTCTGATCAGCGAAGGGAGTCCTATCCCTTGTCACTATTGTTATTTTTCTTAACAAAACTTAACAATTGATGGCAAAATTTTGCTTGCTTTTGTCGGCAGATTTTGGGATAATATTTTTAAAAGAGTTTATTCATAATTGGAATCTAAGCACTCGTAGGTAAACACAAACATCCCATTATGAAACAAGCATAACCCAAGCCGCCGCTAAAGTCAAGCACTTACTCTAATTATTTTTCGCCTGAAACTTCTAATTCCGTGGTCGGTGGGGGGTTGGAGATATTAGTTAAAATAACAAAGGTTGAAACCCGTGTTTGCGGGAAGCTGCACCGATTTGTTCCATTTTAGGGACGGTAATTTGATTGCGTCCCCAAGAAAAATTAGTTTGCCAACCCTCCAACTCCAATAAAATCGCCTCAGCAAAACAGGCAAACATTTGACGAGAGGGAATATCCATATTAACGATTTTCATAATTTTCCAGTCAATATCGAGGGAATGCTCGACAATGCCGCCCTTAATCACAGAAACATCGGGGGCATTTAACACCGTGCCTAAATTTTTCGGATAACCACCATCAATAATAAGACAGGGGCGCTTGAGTTTATCTGGATCAATTTCCACCCCTTTAGGCATACTAGCCACCCAAACAATGATATCAGCCAGGGGTAAAGCCTCCTCTAGGGGGAGAATTTTACCGCGTCCTAACTCCTCTTGCAGAGATTGTAAACGCTCTTGATTGCGTGCCACACATATTAGTTCCTTTGTATCGGTTTTTTCATTTAACCAACGACAAACGGCGCTGCCGATATCTCCGGTGGCCCCACAAACCACGACGGTAGATTGAGCTAAATCGATGCCCATTTTGTCAGCGAGGGTTTGCACCTGAGTGCAGATGACGTAAGCGGTGTGGGTGTTACCGGTGGTAAAACGGCCAAAATCTAGCTCGATATTGCGCACCTGTCGATTATCTTTGAGATTAAACTCCTCGAAAATAATTGAAGAAAAACCGCCGAGTGCGGTGATATTGATATCACTTTTTTGAGCGAGTGCCATGGCATTTAGCACCTTACGAATAGCAGACTTTACCCAACGATTCGACAACATCTCCGGTAAAAAACAGGATTCGATGTATTTTCCTCTGATGGTTTGCCCCGTGATGCTGGTGACATGAAAATCATCGACAATTTGCGGGGGGGCAGCGCACCAAAAATCTAATCCCTGGTTAGCATATTCAGGATAACCTAGATCGTCGGCGACCGATTGGGCGTGTTCTAAACTGGTAAGATGACCTATAAGACCAAACATTGATTGTTCTTTCGTTAGACTAGATGGCACTAGATAAAAATTAGGATATTGCTAAGAAATCGTTAAGACTCTTAAATATAATACACAAAAGAGCCGCTCTGTGTTGAGCGGCAGCAGGGGAAAAAAAGAAATCTCGATGCTCAAGCTTTAGACGGCAGTTAATCCGTAGGCAGACATCCGCATGATATCACGGGTACTGAAACCAATATTGCTTAACGCTTCCCCGTAGCTAATCATAAAGTCTTCCACGAGGGCCTCTTTTTCCATAGCGAGGACGCGAGCATCATCCTCGACTTGATTGAGCATTCTCCAGACAATGGGTAGATTAGCGCGATTTGCAGCTTCTAATTCCTCTTTAGCGGTTTCAAAGTTCGCCTTTAGCCATTCTTCGCCAAAATTGAGGTGTAAATATTCGTCTTTAACTACGCTTTCAGTAATTTTACGCGCAAAAGGATCAGCAACAGGAATATAAATATTATAGGCAGCGATCGCAAAAGCTTCGATAATCAAAGATTGGATCAATAAACAGGTAACAATTTTACCTTCTGCGTAGGCAATTTGGAAGTTATTGTGCAGAGAGGAAAAGAATTCTTTGGCATACTCCATATCAGGAGTGATTTTCAAATTTTGGCCGCAAGCTTGAAAACCTTTCATGTGACGGTTTTCCATTTTTGCCAGACGGTGTAACTCTTCTTTGTTATCGGTGAGGATGTCTGCTAATTGAATATAATTGCTATTGGCCTCGTATTCGCCTTCAATAACGATGGCATTAATGCGACTGTAGGCTGATTTATAGGTTTCGCTGGTGAAATCAAGCTCTAATGGTACAGCAAGCTCTGGCATAAACTCGATTGACTCCTATTTCTGACGAGATTTTTCCGATGTTCTTTCCAGTCTAGGGTAAGCCTTCTAGATGGAGTGATCTTTTTACGAGTCTAGCTTGATCGGTCTTTTTTGTATAGCTTGGCCTGAGGGGCTGACTTGCCAAGTTAACTATAGGGGTTATCTTTTGCCACTGAAAACAAATCTAGAGGCAATCCCTTCTCAAGGGAGGAGATTGCCGGCTGTTTGCTCAAACCGTGGCTAAAGATTTCCGGCGCTCGGCCTGTTGTAGGATCGCTTTGGCTGCCTGTTTACCCGATAAAGTGGCCCCTTCCATGCTATCAATGTAATCCTGTTGAGTATAACTACCAGCAAGGAAAAAGTTAGGGATAGGAGTCGCTTGCGAGGGACGATAGACATCCATCCCCGGTGCTTCCCGATAGAGACTCTGGGCCAATTTCACCACACTAAACCAAGTCATCTTTAACTCCCGCGAGGAGGGAAATAACTTGTGGACTTGCGCTAAAACGTGCTGGGCAATATCTTCATTTTTAGCTTTAATAAAAGGGTCACCGGGGGTTAAAACCAACTGTAATAAAGAACCTTCTCCGGGGCGATAATAATCCCTAGGACTGGTGAGAGCAAGATCTGCAAAACAGGAAAAATCCGCTTGGTGGGTGTACAAAAGATTGTCAATTCCCACCGCTTTTTGCAGTTGTCGGCGTTTTTCGGCATCATTTAACTCCGTCACCCAACCGTCAAAACGCAATTGTACCGTAGCGACGGGGACGGCTTCTAGTCGGAAAATATTGTCAAAAATCGGCATTTTTCGCCAATCTTGGGGAATGAGACGCTGAATACCGGGGACATCACCAGCGCAAACGTAGGCATCTGCGGTGATAGTTTCTGTGGTTTCTCCGTTAGCGACGATCATGCCATTAACTTGCAGATTTTCGCCCTCTCCAGAATAGAGAATTTCCCGCACCTGACGACGAGTAGAGATTTTGGCACCCCGGGCCTCCAGATAGTTAATAATCGGTTTATGCAGGTATTCGTGGGGGGAACCTTCTAACATCCGCAGGACGGAAGCTTCGGTTTTAGCGGCAAAAAATTGGAAAATCGTCAGCATACAACGGGCCGAGATATTTTCCGTATCGATAAATCCTAAGGCATAGGCGATCGGATTCCACATTTTTTTTAAACTGCCTTCATTACCGCCATGGCTACGAAACCAATCGGCAAAACTAATCGAGTCCAGATCCCGAATCGTTTTCATCGCTCCTTGGAAGTCTATCAGACCGCGGACGATGGGACTGGTACCTAAGGCCAGAGAATTAAAGATTTTATCGGCTGCCGAGAGTTGGGAGGAGGTAAAAAAGGCTTTTAAACCGTTAAAAGGCGCACCTGCAGCGAAACGGAAGTCTAATTCGCCGATTTTTCCCCCTTCGTTGATAAAAGTGTGGGTGTGTTCTTTGAGCAGTAGGGATTGAAAAGCGCCCACTTTTTTCATTAACTCAAAAAGATTATAGTAACAGCCAAAAAAGACGTGCAAGCCCATCTCGATGTGATTACCGTCCGCATCTACCCAACTACCGACTTTTCCACCGACAAAGGGACGAGATTCTAAGATTTCTACTGTACAGCCCGCATCGACCAGATCGATAGCTGTTGCCATTCCCGCTAACCCTGCACCAACGATCACCACTCGCATTTGTCAAGTTCCTGTTACAATTTTTCACTAAATCTTTATTTTACCCCGATCGGTCTGGTGTTTCTTGCTGGCGATTTTTTCAGGGGCGCTTGAGAGCGTGGCAGAATAATTGAGAGTTGCACTAGGGAGAAGTCATTTTGAAGCGATCGCTAGAGGGGAGACAGGGATTAATTATTGTCAGTATTATTTGGATATTGGGGATATTAGTTGATAGATTCTGGTTTAGTCTCGATCATACTATTCCTGCTTGGGATCAGGCCGATTATCTCAACGGTGGGATTATCTATACCCAAGCTTTCCAAAATTCGCGCTGGTTTGATGGGGATTGGTGGCGCAGTTTATGGCTAATGTCGCCGAAAATTCCCCCTTTAACCTATCTTTTAACGATTCCCTTCTTTAATCTCTTTGGTATTAGTCTTGACGCGGGTATGTGGGTAATGGCCATCTATAGCGCCCTACTGCTCTTTTCTGTGTATGGATTGGGAATTATCCTCTTTAATGGGACTGTAGCACTCTGGGCGGTCTTAATCTGTCAATTTCTACCTGGTTTATACTATTATCGCCTCGAATATCTCTTAGATTTTCCCTTAGCGGCAATTGTAACGTTTTCTTACTTCTGCTTGACATGGTGGCGATTTAGTGGTCAAGGGTGGCTAAAAGCGATCGCTTTCGGGATTTCTTTGGGTTTAGGGATGTTAGTCAAACAAACCGCCCTATTTTTCCTCTTTTTGCCGATTTTGTGGGTATTGGGCGAAAATCTTTGGCGAAAACGTTGGGGTAATCTAGCGCAATTAATGCTCAGTTTTTTGACGGCAGCATTGTTAATGTTTCCCTGGTATCGGACGAATTGGTTATTAATGTTAACTGCGGGCAAACGTGCCACGGTAGATTCGGCGATTTTGGAGGGAGATCCGCCTCTTACCAGTCCTGATGCCTGGACATTTTACGCCCAAGTTTTACCCTATTTTCTTTCTTGGGTATTGTTATTAGTTCCCCTGGTGGGATTATTAATCTCCTTACGTCATAGAAAAACCGAAGATAAGGTTAATCGTCCTGTGGGGATTTGGTTAGGAGTTTTTCTGCTGGGGGGATACCTATTATCATCCCTAAATATCAATAAAGATGCTCGTTATATTTTGCCGCTTTTACCGACTTTATCCTTAATTTTATCCGTTGGTTTATTATCTTGGCGTGGTCGTTTTGCCCCTGGTATCCGTTGGGGAACGATAACTATTGCCGCTATCCTCACCAGCTTAAATTTATTCCCCTTGGGGGGAGATATAATTACTAACGTTTTCAGTCCCAAATTACAACACCATCCCTATTTAAAAACTGGTTGGCAGCACGAAGAAGTAGTTAAAGAGATTCTAGCCGATTCTCCCTATCTTCGCAGCACCCTAGGGGTTTTACCTTCCACCCCCGAATTAAATCAACATACCTTCTCTTTCTACGGTGGTAAACATAATTCCCAGGTTGCCGGCAGACAGGTGGGAGTTCGGGAAGAAGATATCGAAAAGGATGTCAATTCTTTAGATTGGTTTTTAACTAAAACTGGTGAACAGGGTTCCGTTCCCGATGTCCAGAAAAAAATTGTTAATCGAGTCGCCACTGGGCCAGATTTCCAGGTGGAGAAAACTTGGCAGCTACCGGATGATAGCACCCTGTCCCTACACCGAAAAATATATCCTTCCGTCACGGTTAAACCCCTTGAAAATGCGCCAAAACGGGTGGAATTAAGAGAGATTACCCTTGCCGAAAAAGCTTCTCCTAATCAACCCATTCCCGTGGTTTATAAATGGGCAGGAGACTGGCAACAATTAAAGTCAGGGATAGTGATTTTAAACTGGCAAGAAGTGGACGGTAAGGATTATTGGATGCACGATCATGGTATTGCTATGGGGGGATTAATGGCAAAAAAATTAACTCCAGAAGAGCAACCAAAGGGTTTTGAAGTCACTGAAAAAACTGCCATGCAGTCGGCAGCAACCCCCGGAGTTTATCGCTTATCTGCTGTCTATCTCAATCGGGAAACTGGCGAAACCTATCCGATTAAAACTAATGCTCAAATTACCATCGATCCTCAAGTTGCCAAGTTAGCAACGCCCCAATTAGATTTAGTGACCCAATTGCGCTTAAAGTCTGCTAATATTGGCCAAGGATTAACGGGTATTGAACCAATTTTTGAGTTAACTAATCGTATCAATCAATACGATTCGATTCAGGATTATGTGCTGCAAGCAGACAAGGCTTTTTCCTATCGTTTACAGCAACAAAACCCCCCCGATAAATTATCTTTAGCCTACGGATTAGCAATTTCTAAGGTACTACAACAGGATGTGGCAGGGGCAATAAAAGCCACGGAGGAAATGATTAAAATTGACCCCTATAATCCCTATCATTATGCTTATCAAGGTTTTATTTATCTCTACGATTGGCAACCGCAAGCAGCCCAAAAAGTCTTAGATAAAGCTAGACAATTAAATCCCGATAGTGAGGAAATTAAGACTTTAAATGCAGTGGCTGCCTTGATGGGGGGAAATCTCGTTAAAGCTTGGCAATTATGGCAGTCAAATTAAAATAGAGTGGGAAGTGGGGTGTGGGGTGT
>NZ_JAQMSY010000101.1:0-3856 GCF_028329095.1 Microcystis sp. CS-574 | reverse complement strand
TAAATATTGGAAGAAAGGTAGTCGGAGAGGCCGCCTTTAGCGGGAATCCGATAGAGAGGTTCGTAGTTAACCCAGTACGGGTCAAAGCGTACAAAGCTAATTCTAGATGCAATATTTGCCTACAGAATTAGTAACTATTAGGGAGTAATATTTAGATAATCAACAGCTTAACATTGCCGTCTTTTCACTGATTACTGATTACTGATTACTGTTCCCTGAAAAGCTAGATTACTCTACGACAATTCGCCATTCATGGAGTTCGTATTCCACACAACCATTCTCGATTAAAGGATCGCGAACTATAATTGCTTGGGCTTCCTCAAGAGAATCGGCCTTAAATAATAACATTCCGCCGCCCCTTTCTGCCCAATAACCAGTTTTTGCCGCTCGTCCTTGGCTAATTAAATCACGCACATAGTCCTTATGGGCGCTGACATAGCGATCGAAGGTAGTTTTATCAACAATGCCTTTTTCTATCTTGACAAACCAGGGCATAAATTCTCAGGAGGCTAGGACTGATTAACAATCATATAATTATACCGATTAATCTTGACCGTCGAGGGTGCAATATAACAGAGATATACAATTAGCTAGAGTTGTGGAAGACTGCTAGAATCGAGGTGACAGCTTTATTTCTGTAGCTTTGCTTGCTTCCATGAATCAACCCCAGGGATCTCTATTTTTTATCGCACTTTTGCCGCCGCCAGAAGTACAGGAAATTGCCACAAAAATCAAGTTAGAGTTTGCAGAAATTTACAATAGTCGCGCTGCCCTGAAATCGCCTCCCCACGTCACTCTCCAACCACCTTTCCGGTGGAATTTAGAACAATTACCCGATTTAGAAAGATGTTTAGAGGAATTTGCCCGCTTGCACGCTCCTATTCCCCTGATTCTCCAGAATTTTGCCGCCTTTAAACCGCGAGTCATTTATATTAATGTCCAGAAAACCCCAGAATTATTAACCCTGCAAAAACGGCTTTTACAGCAGCTAGAATCTTCCTTGAATATCATTGATAATGCCTCAAAAAGCCGAGCTTTTTCGCCCCATTTAACCGTTGGCTTCCGAGATTTAACTAAAGATAATTTCTGGAAAGCTTGGTCAAAATATGCTAATCAAGAGCTATTTTTTGAGGTGATGATCGATCAAATTACCCTCCTAATTCATAACGGTAAGCGCTGGGAAATTTATCGGCAATTTTCTCTATAATCCAGACCCTTGCAGGTTTCTATCTACAGAGGAAGGGGTTCTAGTGGTAAAATAGGAGAGAGCAGTTTTTAAAGCTTAATTTCTGGCTTTTTTGCGATATTTTAACCTATAGAGCCATTTTACTGCGACTCCGCCGCCCTGAAACCTATGTTACTCAAAAATCCCCCGAAAATCTCCCCCAATCTGATCAAACAGTTAGAAGCGATCCTTGGCAAAGATGGAGTCATCCGTCGCAAAGATGAATTATTAACCTACGAGTGCGATGGTATCACAGGATACAGACAAAGACCCGCTCTTGTGGTGTTGCCTCGCAGCACCGCAGAAATTGCGACGGTGGTGAAACTCTGTCACGATAACGAGATTGCCTGGGTAGCAAGGGGTGCAGGAACGGGCTTATCGGGAGGGGCGTTACCCTTAGAAGAGGGGATTCTCATCGTTACGGCGCGGATGAATCAGATTCTCAGGGTTGATTTAGATAATCAAAGGGTGGTGGTGCAGCCCGGGGTGATTAATAATTGGGTGACGCAAGCAGTAAGCGGGGCGGGATTTTATTATGCACCGGATCCCTCTAGTCAAATTATCTGCTCGATCGGCGGTAATGTGGCGGAAAATTCCGGCGGGGTTCACTGTTTAAAATACGGTGTCACTACCAATCACGTTATGGGCTTAAAAATCGTCCTTCCCGATGGTTCAATTATCGATGTGGGGGGTGCGGTACCGGAACAACCGGGCTACGATTTAACCGGTTTATTTGTGGGTTCCGAGGGAACTTTAGGCATCGCCACGGAAATCACCCTAAGAATTCTGAAAACTCCGGAATCTATCTGTGTTTTACTGGCTGATTTTACCAGTATCGAGGCGGCGGGCCAAGCGGTGGCGGATATTATTAAATCGGGAATGATTCCGGCGGGGATGGAGATTATGGATAATCTCAGTATCAACGCCGTGGAAGACGTGGTGGCTACCGGCTGTTATCCCCGGGATGCCGAGTCAGTTTTATTAGTGGAATTGGATGGTTTAGGAGTAGAAGTCGCCAGTAATAAACATCGGGTTGCCGAGATTTGCCGTCAAAATGGGGCGAGAAATATCACCACGGCTAATGATGCCGAAACCCGCTTGAAACTCTGGAAGGGCAGAAAAGCGGCTTTTGCGGCGGCGGGGAAAATTAGCCCTAATTATTTTGTCCAAGATGGGGTGATTCCGCGCACTCAATTGGTGTCTGTTCTTCAGGAAATTAAGGCTTTAAGTGAAAAATACGGTTATAAAATCGCCAATGTTTTCCACGCTGGGGATGGCAATTTACACCCGTTGATTCTCTACGATAACAGGGTAGAGGGGGCCTGGGCAGAAGTGGAGGAATTAGGCGGTGAAATTCTCAAACTTTGTGTGCGGGTTGGGGGCAGTTTATCGGGGGAACACGGTATCGGCATCGATAAAAATTGTTATATGCCTGCTATGTTCAACGAGATTGACTTAGAAACTATGGGCTATGTGCGGGATTGCTTTAATCCCAAGGGTTTGGCTAACCCGGGGAAATTATTCCCCACCCCGCGCAGCTGTGGGGAAGCGGCTAATGCGAAAATACAAGGGTTTGCGGGGGTGGATGTGTTTTAGGTTATCGGTAAGTATTGACTGATGACTGATTACAGTCCAGCTTGGGGTGCTAGGGGCAGATTGATATTAGAGGGGAAAACTGGGACTTGTCTTTCCAGAAAACGCTGAATGATTAATTCTCGGAAAATCTCTAGGTCTTTTTGCCATTGTCCCAGATATTGTTTGAGCAGATTGAATCGATCGCGTCCCTCGGCCAGATTATAGTTAAAGTTGCCGGCAAATAATAGCGCCCCTAAAATTTTGCCATCGGGTAATTGTAATTTTGCCTCGTTAATCGCCACGGATAGCTGAGAGGTTTCTAACTGATAAAATAGATTGATGCCGGCTTGTAGGGGGGCTATACCGAAATTGTGCCAGGGACCGGGGGCCAGAAGAGTTTCGGTGATATATTTTTTAGCGGCATCGGGGCTACTGGGGAGAGGAACAATACTTTTCGGGGCGATATTCAGGGCTTGATATTCGGCTAAAGGGAGTTTATCTAGATATAAACCGACAATTTCTGGCAGTTTCAGGTTCAGGCTATCGGGGGATTTAATTATCTCCACAAAGGTAATTTTCCGGGGTTGGGCGACGATGCTGATGCCATTTTGAAAATTAACTTGAGCGTAATTGGGATTGAGTACCGGCTGGCCATTTAATTCCCAGTCGGGGGGAACTATTCCCGAATATTTGAGGAAATCAATCGTTAGCATGGCGGGATTGAGGCTCTTGGCGGTAATTGCGATGGCAAGTTCTTGTATTTCCCGCAAACTAGCCAGTGGTTGATTGGAGTTATTGTCAGTAGTGGCAATCATCAATTTTCTCCTTGGATATTTATCTTTTCTTTCTAAGTGGGTGGGGGTTAAAAATTGTTCAGATATCCCCCTTATTAAGGGGGGATTAAGGGGGGATCGGTACCCCCCTTATCAAGGGGGGCAGGGGGGATCTAAAGACAAAATCTATCTTCAATTTAATTGAAACCACTTAAGTAGGTAGGCGTTAAAAGTTGTCAGACACCCCCCTTATCAAGGGGGGCAGGGGGGGGGGCCCCCCCCC
>NZ_JAQMSY010000100.1:0-12770 GCF_028329095.1 Microcystis sp. CS-574 | reverse complement strand
TGTCGATAGCCTTGAATACAGGTTCCTTGTAGGTTCAAAAATTTGTCAAGTATCATAAGTAAAATAATCTCGTTTTTGGCAATTATATCAAATCTTAACTCAATTGTCTATCTTTTGGCATTAACCTGTTTGTGCCTTAAGGCCTTCCCTGTATGAATTTCAGCTACTTTTGAGCTTAGGTACTCTCATCGAATTTTATTTTAAGTTAATTATTTGCATAACAATTTCCGAAGAGCCAGGGTTAATTGGCCCTGACAACGAATTGTACGAAAAAGAGTGATCGCCGATCGCGTAGGGTGCGCCCCACGCACCCACGCACCTTTTACTTTTTCAAAACACTTTAATCTAAATTGTGATGCGTTACGCTAACACATCCGGCTCTTCGTTACTTGGTATGGTTCGATAGGGGGGCATAAATCGACTAAATCCTTATCTGGCAAGGGATTTAATTGATTAGTTAGCTCTAGATCGAAAATAATTAACAAAAATCGCTAAATGCCTTTCTATATAAGGGTTCCATCCCTTATAACCCCCGTCCATTGCATAACACAAACCAAAGAGCCACACATCCTACCGTTACTAACAATCTCAAATCATTTTCTCCATCAATAAACAGGAGCAAAAGCCATGAAAATTAGCCAAAAAGGAATCGATCTCATTAAACACTTTGAAGGGGTAAAACTCAACGCTTACCAAGATACTGTTGGAGTATGGACAATTGGTTATGGCCATACCAAAGGTGTTCACGCAGGAATGACAATTACCGGATCAGAAGCCGAAAATCTTCTCGAACAAGACCTAGAAACCTTTGAAGCTGGAGTATCCAATCTGGTCAAAGTCCCCATTAACCAGGATCAATATGACGCATTAGTTTCGTTTGCCTTTAACTTAGGATTAGGAACTCTTGCAGGCTCTACCCTACTCCATAAACTTAACCTCAAGGATTATCAGGGTGCGGCAGAAGAATTTGGCAAATGGGTTCACGCAGGACACCAAGTTTTACCCGGTCTGGTTAGCCGTCGTAAAGCAGAAGAAGGGTTAGGGACTTGCGCTTTGATAATGTACCTTTTGGGCGAACGCAGTTCGCCCCTACATTGTGGACAAAATCCGTTACTGTAGGGGCGCAAGGCTTGCCATTGGTGTCAACTTAAGCAAGAAGCTTAATTATAAAAGGTAGCTGATTATCCAAGAGGAAGGAAGTAAAAAATGGTAAAATAGGGTGGGGAAGTCAGAGGTGGGTCAGTGAAAAAGCGCTCTAAGCAACGACCGAGAAAACAGGGGGTTCCAGATTTGCGGCGACCACATCAATGCCCAAGCCCAGAAATCCCACAAGTAATAGAAGAACTTAAAAAATACCTAGAGCCAAGATTATTTACGCCGCTAAAATATATGCGAGGAAATCATGAAAAAATCATGAGAGATAGATTATTAACCTTACCCGTGGTGGTCGCCTTATTGGTAAGCTTAGTCTATTGCCAGATAGCGGGATTAAGTGAAGCTGTAAGAGTCTGAAAAGAGGAAGGATTACTCTGGGTAGAACCTCTAAAAGTAAGTAAGCAAGCTGTATCCAAAAGATTGATGAGCTTACCTACGGAAATCTTTGTATTGCTGCTGAGAAATATTTTAGAAAAAAGAAAAGAAATGTCAGGTAAAATTAGCATAGCTGAGAAATGGCAAAAGGTGAGAGAAAAATTCAGTGTTATTTGGATAGCCGATGGCTCAACCCTAGAGCAGCTGAGGAAAAGCCTGAAAGCTTCCGAGAAGGAATCTGGGAAATTGGCTGGAAGAATAATGATGATTGTTGAGGCATTTACGCAAGTACCTGTGACAGTATGGTATCAGAAAAATGAGAAATGTAACGATAAAGTATGGGCAGAACAATTAATAAATGAGCTACCTACATCAGGCTTGCTAGTCGTTGACCTAGGCTTTTTTAGTTTTCCGTGGTTTGACCAATTTACTAAGGAAGGAAAATATTTTCTTACCCGCATGAGGGGGAAAACATCTTACCAAATAAAGCAAGTTTTGTCCGCAGGAAAACTTTACCGAGATGAGATTATTACCCTCGGTCAGTATCGCTCTAATCCTTGCCATTCGACCGTCAGATTAGTCTCAGTTGGCTCTTCTCGACTTTGTGTGATAATTTTTGCTTATTAAATCGTGAAATGTTTACTGGGAAAGACTTTTAGGACTATTTTGTTAAATAAACTATCAATATAGACCTCGTTTGGCTCTTCTCGACTTTGTGTGATAATTTTTGCTTATGGAATCGTGAAATGTTGACTGAGAAGGACTTTTACGACTATTTTGCCGAAGAAACTATCAGTATAGGCTTCGTTTCCACACATAAACCAGAAGAGCCCTCGTTTCCACACAGAAACCAGAAGAGCCCTCAGTTCTTTGGGGAAATACTTGGTATGATTATTTGACAAACGTGCTTGATTCTCAACAACTATCCGCTGAGGAAGTTTGTGATTTGTATAGAAGAAGATGGCAGATAGAAGAAGCTTTTCTCTTAACCAAGCGACTCTTAGGACTGGCCTATTTATGGGTTGGACACACTAACGGCGTACAAATCCAAATTCTCACTACCTTGATTTTCTATACTGTTCTCACTCAGATAGTTCAAGATGTGGCTGTCGCTCTCCATCAGCCGCAAGAAAAAATTTCTGTCGAGATGGTTTTTAGAAGCCTTTACTATGTAGCAAAGGCTTTCTGGAGGGGCGAAAACCCAGATGTAATCAGCTATTTAGCCGAACGCGCTCAACTTTTTGGACTGATTAAAGCTGAACGTCAGCGACATCGAGAGAAAGAGGCTCTCCATCGACAAATATGGGAACCTCTTCCCTTAAGTTGACACCAATGAATGCTTGCGCCCCTACAGTAACGGATTTTGTCCACAATGTAGGGGCGAACTGCGTTCGCCCAAAAGGTACATTATCAAAGCGCAAGTCCCTTAGCTGTCACCTTGATGGTGGTAGCTTTTTCTTTTTTTAGCCAATACAGCGCTTCTGTTCCCCCCTGAAAGGTTACGGTTATACCATTTCTCTAAATGAAAACTACACATCGAATTTAAATCCCCCTTTAAGTTCCCCTTTTTAAGGGGGATTTAGGGGGATTAAACTTCTGTAGTCAGACTTTGGAGAATTGGTATTAGGGGGTAATCCCGCCCTCCAGACGCTAAAATCCTATGATCTTGGCCATGAATTACTGTTAATTGGGCGATATTATCTGTCTCAAAATTTCTTGCTTCAGGGGGTTGGTTCGGTGGCGTTTCCGGGCAGTGCTATTCGTCTCGCAGCAGACAATCATACTAGCCCTTGGGTTACTCTACAAGTGTCCCTGTTTATGTTTTTCTGAGTTTATCCTCCTGTTGCCAGAGGAGAGGACAAGGATGATGGTATGTGATATAATTTGCTCTTGCTTTCAACTACATATTTAGGGCTTGCTGAATAATGGTAAAACCCTTTTAAAATAAGGCTTTTGACCTGTTAAAATCCAATGTTAGTGCAAGAATATAGGATTGGGACATTCAAAAACCTTGCATTATTCTTCTTGTAGTACATAGACTGGTACAAAAAAAGAAGGGCAACAAAGCCTGAAACGACCGGCTACTGACTCCTGACGACCGGCTACTGACTCCTAGCCCCACCAACAAACTTTTTCAGCAAACCCTATTTAAGTGATTTTGTCAAGAAAATGAGCGAATTAAAATCCCAAATCACCGCTATTGATCATCAACTTTCCAAACGTCCGATCGCTCTCGATCCCGCAGGATATTTTATTATTTATCTCGACCGAGAAGCTGGGTTAATCTGTGCCAAACATTACAGCAATATTATCAATGAAAAAGGTTTAGCCGTCGATCCAGAAACGGGAAAAGTTATCGGTGTTAGGCAAAAACTTGATCGCAATCCTGAGTCTATTTACACCGCGAGAACCGCCAAAGAATTAGCCGTCAAAGTGATCGAAGAAACCCAACCTTGTCCGATTACTATGTTCGATCATGCTGCTTATTTAGGTCGAGAATTTACCCGCGCTGAATACGCTTTAATCACCGGGGAAGAATATATTCAGGATTAAAGATTGGGCTTTTCAGTGTTGCCAAAGGCACGGCGTAGCCGTCCAGTAAACAGTAAACAGGGATAAAGATGAAGATAAATAAATAACTTAAAACTTACATCTGATAACTGATAACTGATAACTGTTAAACCGTGCCTTTAAATAAACCTTGAGGGCGGAATAATAACAGCAAGATCATAATTAATAAAGCCACGGCTAATTTATAATCAGAACCAATTAAGGGAACACTAATTTCTTGAGCAACACCAATAATTAAAGCTCCAGCAATCGCTCCGTAGGGATTACCAATACCACCTAAAATAACGGCCGCAAACATTGGTAAGATTAAAAACCAGCCCATATTGGGACGTACTCCCCCGGTAATTAACCCGAACATCCCTCCAGCTAAAGCAGTTAAAACTCCGGTAATTATCCATGTCCAGAAGACAACCCATTCGACGTTAATTCCAGTTACTCTAGCTAAATCGTTGCTGTCAGCTACGGCACGCATCGCCTTACCGATCTTAGTTTTTTGTAATAAAAAATGGAGGGCAATAATAACTATAATTGCCAAACCAATAACTAACAAGCGATCGAAAGCTACTTTAATCCCCAAAATTTCTGTAGCGGTCATCACAGGGAGATCGTAGCGTTGATTACTGCCGCCCCAGATCATTAAAATACCATTGCGAAGAAATAAAGCCAAACCGATCGAAATAATAATTAAAGTGGTAGAGTCAGCCCGTCGATCGCGCATAGGTTTCCATAATAATCTCTCGGCAATGAGCATGGCAATAGCTGTCACCGCTGCCCCCACCGGCATCGCTAACCAGAGATTAATCCCTTGAGCATTTACCAGCCAAGTTATGTAAGCACCTAAAGTCATAAAATCGCCGTGGGCAAAATTAGACAGACGCAAAATGCCACAGGTAAGGGTTAACCCGACAGCAGCCAGAGCAATAATACTACCGACGGCTAAACCATTGAATAAAAGTTGCGGTGTATCCATCAAACCTCTTGTATAAATCAGAAATTGTCCTTAGAAATAGAAGTCAGGAGAGAGAAAATTAATTAACTTTTGTCTTTTACCTTATTTAGCTGAAAGCTGAGGGCCTGTGGCTTAAATATTTTTGTTTAGACCAAATTGCATGACAGTATAAGCTCAGACAGCTATTATAAAGGTTTGTGTGCCAGCAATTTCTCGCGGCCAGCGGAAAGCTGACGGCTGATGACTTACTGCTATAAAATCAAGAATGCCCACTGATGGAATTTTCCGCCAATGAAGACTATCTTTCGATTAGCGATCGCTTTTTTTGCCTTACTATTTATCCTCTCTCCTGTCAATGCCTTAGCGGCCAGTTCTGCTGCTGTCACAGGAGCCAATGCCAGTTATGAAAACCAGAATCTGACAGGAAAGGATTTTTCGGGACAAAATTTGCAATCTGCCCAATTTACTAACGTTAATCTGCAAGATTCTAACTTTAGCTCTGCCGATTTGCGCGGGGCAGTGTTTAACGGAGCCTCTATCATCGAAGGCAACTTTCATGGAGCGGACTTAACCAATGGGTTAGCCTATCTGAGTACCTTTAAAAATTCCGATTTAAGCGATGCCATTTTTTCCGAAGCGATCATGCTGCGCACCATTTTCGAGGGAGTCAATATCAACGGTGCTGATTTTAGTTTTGCCGTGCTTGACGCTCAACAAATCAAAAATCTCTGTGAAAGAGCCGAGGGTGTCAACTCAAAAACCGGCATCTCTACCCCGGAATCTTTAGGATGTGATCAATGATGCAAACAAGGGTTGGTGTTATTGGTGGTGGACAATTAGCATGGATGATGGCACAGGAAGCCAAGAAATTAGGCATTTCTCTAATTGTACAAACACCACACCCCGACGATCCCGCCGTTGCTTTAGCTGACGGGGTTGTCTTTGCGGAAATAGCTGACGCGGAAGGCACAAAAAAACTAGCTCAACATTGTGATCTGATCACGTTTGAAAATGAGTTTGTTAATTTAGATGCCCTAGAAGAATTAGCGGCCACAGGAGTGAAATTCTATCCTAGTTTGGCAAATCTGCGCCCCCTATTGGATAAATACGAGCAAAGATGTTATTTACGCTCCCTAGGGTTGCCTGTGCCTGATTTTTGGGCGATAGATAATTTATCCCAATTAGAAAATTATCCTTTTCCGCTAGTGCTGAAAGCACGACGACACGGTTATGATGGTCAGGGAACCTTTATTATCCGCACTCCTGAAGAATTAAACGCCAAAAAGCCGCAATTAGAGCGTCTTGACTTGATGTTAGAAGCTTATATTCCCTACGAGCGCGAATTAGCCATCGTTGCCGCTAGGGGATTAACCGGGGAAATCGTCACCTATCCCGTGGTGGAAACCTATCAAGAGGAGCAAGTCTGTCACTGGGTAATCGCTCCCGCCGCTCTTAACCAATCTTTACAGGCTCAAACCGAACCTATCGCCCATCATCTGTTAAGTAGTTTGTCGGCGGTGGGTGTTTTCGGGATCGAGTTATTTGTCACTCCGCAGGGGGAGGTATTGATTAATGAAATCGCTCCCCGTACCCATAATTCGGGTCATTACAGCCTTTCTGCCTGTCTTACCTCCCAATTTTCCCTACAACTGCAAGCAGTGGCTAATTTGCCCCTCGGAGCCACGGATTTAAAATCTGCCGGGGCAGTCATGGTTAATCTATTGGGTTTTGAGGATAGTGACGGTGATTATGGGGAAAAAAGAGCAGTTTTAGCGGCAATTCCAGACGCTCACCTTTTTTGGTATGGTAAAAAGTCCCGTCCCGGTCGAAAATTAGGCCATGTCACCCTCTTAAGGGATACAAGCGATCGCTCTGAGTTATTGGCCCTAGCAAAACAGATAGAAAAGCTTTGGTATGGTTGTTAGGGAAGTGGGGTGTATTTTCAGTGAACAGTAAACAGTGAACCGATAACTGATAACTGATAACTGATAAGTAGCTGGTTAAGTACCTAAGCAAAATTAATTACACATATCTAACCCCGCTCTTGCCTTTTGCCTTTTGCCTCTTGCCTATCTTCACTAGGAAATTAATTTTGCACGACTACTTATAATTATATTAAAAATGTATTTGAGGTTCGATCCCCCCTGCCCCCCTTGATAAGGGGGGTGCCGATAGGCGGGGGGATATGAAAGTTTTTAATACCTACCTACTTAACTGATAACTGATAACTGATAACTTTTTCAGTAAACCCTAATTAAAAGACTTTTTTGATTGCCTCGGCCAGTTTTTGACTAATTAACTCGTTACCGTCTCGACTAAGATGAATATTATCGCGATAGAGGGAATCAGGATTAGGATTGGCCTGAAAAATGGGCAGAAAATCTAGATAAAAAATCTGCTGGTTGCTGGTGAAATCTGCTAGTCTTTGACGGGCTTTTAATTCATAATCTCGCCCCTGTTTTTGAGCTTCGCGAATGAGGGGAGTAATAGCGATAATTAAACGGGCTTGATTAGCCTGAGCAAGGGCTTGAATTTGGGCAAGAGCGGTTAAATTATTGCCCACTCGATCGCCTCCTTCTTGCACTGGTGACAGGGGAGGATAACGCTTAAAATATCGATCGTATAATTCGATTAAAGCTAAAGCCGGCCGGCGAGCGGGATAATTAATTTCTCGTCCCACCACCGCCGAACTAGGAGCTAAAGCGAACAGATCATCGGTGTTCATTAATAACACAATCACCTGAGATTCAAAGGTGCCGAAACGTCGCAGATAGGCCAATTGATTGCGCGGTCCCCACGAATTAGCCGAAGCATTGAGAACTTGCACCGAACCTGTCAGATTTTGTCCTAAATTTTTGGTGATTAAAGCAGAAATGGTCTCTTTTTGATCTGTCCACCAGGAGCCATTAGCGATCGAATCACCGATTAACATTATTCTCGTCGTCTCTGGGGGCCTTTGGGGTGTAATCGGATCGCTCCGCATCGAATACTGATTAACGGCGATAAAATTGGAAAACCGGCGCGTTTGTTGATTAGGAGCCAAAAGATAGCCAATTTCGGCATCGGCTTTGTAAATAAGCGGATTACCGAACCCGAAGACAATTCTTAAAATAGCCTCAAGGAGAAGGCCAAGAAGGAAAAGAACGCCTAGAATGATTAAAGACAGCCGAATGATACCAATTTCTAATAACACGGATAGATGAGAGTTCGCTAATTTATGATCCGAAAGTGTCTCATACCTTATCCATCTCATGAAAAGGAGTTAAAAGCAATGTCAGACTTAAATCGTGGCATCATGAAATTCGAGGGAGCCGATAAACCGGCAGTAGTGGCGATATCGTCGATTATCGTTATCGGTAGTATTATTGCTCTGATCCTTTGGGCAATGAAAGTCGCCTACATCTAGTTAGGGTTTGCGGCAAAAAGTTTCTCGTGGGGGCAGGGTGTGGGGTGTAGGGTGTGGGGTTTTACCGATTTTGAGGTAGTCAGTTACCTAATTTTCAGGGAAAAAGTACCTGAATTTTCCCCCCGATCTCCGCAACGGCTGGCACTTTTTGATTTCTCAAAAGTCTAAAAGTCTTACCCAACAAGGTTTTTAGATTTATTCAGCAACCTCTAGTTAACTAGAATAATTTCCCTCACTTTTTGGCATCACTCGGTTTAAATTTCTTGCGATCACGACACGATCTCACCTCTTGTCCCCTTGAGCCTGTAGGATAGGGTCAAGGGAGAAATTGCTAGTTCCCTCTATTGCGCTTGCTAGTCACACTCGACTCGAAACAGATCATCGATGAGCAGATCAACTTCTGTTTTAACAGAACTGTTGCAGTTACTCCCCCAATGGCGATCGCAGATGTACTTCAAAGCATCCCTGACCGCGCTATCCCACGCCATGGAGGATCAGGTTTTAGCGGAAGACGATCAACCGTTAGTGATTGCCAGTTTTCAGCGTGAGCGCTTTTATCGTCAAGAGGCCCATCGCTACCGACGCATTGCCCACAAAAGCGGGCAAGTTTATGTTTTGTCAGCCCCAGAAACCGATTTTAAGCATAGTTCCGACGTTTGCGAGACGATCGCTTTTCAACCGGACGACAGTTTAGCCCAAGAATGGCATCTAGTGGTTATCAGTCGCCATTATGCTAGTTGTTTAATCTGTCGGGAGCGAACCCATCTGGTAGCCGAAGGGGAAAATAGGGCAGCTATGGATAATAATCGCCGTTTTGAGGGGATTTGGACGAGTGATCGCCATGTGAGTCAACAGGCCGCCCAAATTCTCTTAAATCATATTCTCGATTATCGTCCCGAACTGGCGGACAAAATTAGGCGCGCTCAAGAAGAATACCTGATCTGTGAACTGACGGATAGGGATCATCAAGAGGAACCGGATCCCTTTGTCCAGCGATTGGTCACTTATTTGCAAGCGGGACAGTATAAACTGCTGAAAGCCAATCGTTCCCTGGCATCGAAAGAACACAAAGAAAGACTGATCAACTCGGTGACAGCGGCGATCCGTCGTTCCCTCGATCCGGAAGATATCCTCCAGGTGGCAGTGCGGAAATTGGGGGAGGGATTGGGAGTCTGTCGCTGCGTGGTCTATCGTTGTAAGGAAGCCGACATTAACGCCACCATCGAACACGAATTTTTAAACTCCGGCATTAGTTCCATCAAAGGACAAAAATGGCCTCTGAAAAATAATCCTCTTTTTCAGGAAGCGCTGGAATTGAGAGAATCCCTGAAAATTGAAGACGCTATTCACGATCCCCGTCTCCCCGGGGATTCCATTCAAAATCTGGTGCGGGAATGTTCCATCTATTCCTGGTTATTAGTACCGATTTTTTACCAAAGTCGTCTCTTGGGAATGTTGGAACTGCATCACTGTGGACCCTATACCACCACTTGGAAAAGCGAGGATGTCGCCCTGGTGGACGCGGTGGCCACTCAAATCGGAGTCGCCCTCATTCAAGCAGAAGCCTACGCTAATTTACAGGATTTAAATGAACAATTAGCCGCCCTCGATCGCACTCGTTCTAATTTAGTCGCCATTACCGGCCACGAATTACGCACCCCCCTGTCCACCATTCAAGTCTGTCTAGAAAGTTTGGCCTCGGAACCGGATATGCCGGCGGAAATGCGCCAAATTATGCTTGATACTGCCCTGAAAGATGCGGAACGAATGCGTAAATTAATCCAAGATTTTTTAACTCTTTCCAGGTTAGAAAGTGGCCGGGTTAATTGGAATCCTGAAGCTTTATCCTTATCGGAATGTGTAGAATTAGCCATCAGTCACGTTCACTCCCGCAATCTCGACAACGAAAATCCAAAAATTAGCAATCTTGTCCCCCCTAATCTGCCCTTTGTTTTAGCCGATGGCGAGTGGTTAGTGGAATTACTCTCCAAACTTCTCGATAATGCCTGTAAGTTTACCGGACGGGAGGGAAATGTCTCGATCGAAGTCGCTTTGGGAAAACCAAAAACTCTAGAAGTGACGATTTCTGACACCGGACGCGGGATCGAACCCAATCTTTTAGAACAGGTTTTCGATCGCTTTTACCAAGAGGAGGGGGCCCTGCGACGCAGTGCTGGGGGAACCGGTTTAGGACTGGCTATCTGTCGTCAGATCGTTAATGGTTGGGGCGGCGAAATTTGGGCAGAATCGAGGGGCAAAAATAACGGCAGTCAGTTTCATTTTACTATTCCAATATTTAAAGATAAAACTAACGATAATCCCCCAAATACCGCTCCGAAAAAATCCCCCCGTCGTGCTGCCAGTAAACGTAAATAGCGGCCGGTTGCCTGTTTAGTTTTGGCTCTTTGCTCGTGACTTACTATTCCTTTTCTTCATCAAAAACTAAACAAAAAAGCATTAAAAAAGAAGCATCCAATCCCCAAGATATATAATAAACTTAAAAGAGTAATCAATTAGTCGTTTTTAGGTGAAAAAATTATGGGACGCGCCAAGAGAGTGGTTTTAGCTTATTCCGGAGGAGTCGATACTTCCGTCTGTATTCCCTATCTCAAACAGGAATGGGGAGTAGAAGAAGTGATTACCCTAGCCGCCGATTTAGGACAGGGAGACGAATTAGGACCAATTCAAGAAAAGGCTCTGCGCTGCGGAGCGATCGAATCCTTAGTGGTCAATGCTCAGGAAGAATTCGTCAAAGAATACGCTTTTCCCTCAATTCAAGCTAATGCTCTCTACGAAAATCGTTATCCCCTTTCTACCGCCCTGGCTCGTCCTTTAATCGCTAAATTATTAGTAGAGGCCGCCGAGAAATACGGGGCCGATGCCGTCGCTCACGGTTGCACTGGCAAAGGTAACGATCAAGTGCGTTTTGATGTGGGCATTATGACCCTTAATCCTAGTTTAAAAGTTCTCGCTCCCGCCCGGGAATGGGGCATGAGCCGGGAAGAAACCATCGCCTACGGGGAAAAATTCGGGATCGAGTCCCCTGTGAAAAAATCCTCGCCTTTTAGTATCGATCGTAACCTGTTGGGGCGCAGTATTGAAGCCGGTCCCTTGGAAGATCCGATGACGGAACCCCCGGAAGAAATCTATCTAATGACCAAAGCGATCGCCGATACTCCCAACGAGCCGGAATACGTCGATATTGGTTTTAATCAGGGTATTCCTGTCAGTTTAAACGGAGAAAATCTCGATTCTGTCACGCTAATTAGTCAATTAAATGACCTAGTGGGTAAACACGGTGTTGGTCGTTTAGATATGATCGAAAACCGGGTAGTGGGAATTAAATCGCGAGAAATTTACGAGGCCCCGGCTTTATTAGTTTTAATTGATGCTCACCGGGACTTAGAAAGTTTAACTTTAACTGGAGATGTTACCCAATATAAACGGGGAATTGAAGATACCTACGGACAGTTAATTTATAAAGGATTGTGGTACAGTCCCTTAAAGGAAGCGATCGATGCTTTTATCCTCAAAACCCAAGAACAGGTAACGGGATCGGTGCGAGTGAAACTGTTTAAAGGTAACGCTAAAGTGGTCGGTCGTCAGTCAGTCAATTCTATCTATTCTCCCGATTTAGCTACCTACGGAGCCGAGGATCAGTTTGATCATAAAGCTGCCGAAGGTTTCATCTATGTTTGGGGATTACCCAGCAAAGTTTGGGCCGAAAAAACTAGAGGAAAGTAATCAACAATCCTCTGCTAATACCGTTAATAATTATTATTGTAGGAGCGAAGGCAATTCGTCCCTACAATAATATACATCTTGCATAATTTTTTTATGGTATAATGGAAATCTTGGTTCTCCGGTTTGTGTTATGCAATGGACTGGGGTTATAAGGGATGGAACCCTTATGTAGAAAGGCATTTGGCGATTTTTGTCAATTGTTTTTTATCTAGAGCGAACTCATCAATTAAGTCTCTTGCCAGAGAAGGATTTAGTCAATTTATGCCCCCCTATCGAACCATAACAAGTAACGAAGAGCCGAAATCTTTACCTTTTTTAGCGTTTGAGATGCTCTCACCCCGATGTACCAATTAACTAATTTTCCCCAAAAAATTAGTTAACCCAGCATTATAACATATAATTAATTTGCAAGAGTTCTAATGCTTTCTGGGAAAATGTACTGGAATTATTAATTAGTTGGCGGGTTAGTATGGAAATAAATAACATCCTAGAAACTGAGGATAGAGAGGTGTTTATGACTTTATCTCAAACCTATCAGGAATGGAAGGAAGCAACTAAACGGGAAGGACG
>NZ_JAQMSY010000099.1:0-3188 GCF_028329095.1 Microcystis sp. CS-574 | reverse complement strand
GGTGTGGGGTGTGGGGTGTGGGGAGAATAAATAAAAATAATCTCCTGTCTCCTATCTCCTGTCTCCTATCTCCTGTCTCCTATCTCCTATCTCTTTAAAGATCGCTAAATTGTCGCCACCATTGCTGGAGAGGGTAATAGAGGAGGGGAGTCCAGAGACTACTAAGCAGAGCAGAAGTGAGGCCAATGCGTTGATAATCGAACCAAAGATCAGCGAGATTTTTGCCTCCTTGTAGATAGTATTGAAAAGCGATCGCACCATCAGCGATTAAAGTCATCACAAAGACAATTAAGACCACGGCGATCAATTCTTCTTTAACATAACGTTGTCGGTGTAAACGGGAAGTAAGGAAACCGATCAGACCAAAAACCATGATATGGGAAGGATAATTAGAGGTTAAACTATCTTGAATAGCGCCGATCGCTAATCCGGCCACCACACTATCGAGACAAGAGCGATTGAGACTCCAACTAACCAACCAAATCAGTAACCAATTGGGAGCGATGCCTAAAATCTCCATTCCGGGTAGCCGCATTAAGGAAAGAAAGGTACAGAGAAGCAACGAAGCGATAGTGACTAAAATATTCAGTATAAAACGAGAACGGGCTGATAAACGGCTTAATTTCAGCATAATTACCCTTCTCACTGCTGGGGTTGCGGGTGAACGAACACCCATTCGAGATTGTCCACGGTGGCGGTAAATTCAATTTTGGCGGTGGGGGCGGGATTTTCCTGTAAATTAAGGGAAATTATACGACCGATGGGCAACCCCGGCGAAAAAAGACTACTAAAAGCCGAAGTTGTCACCACATCTCCCGGTTTGACATCGGGAGCTTTTTCAAAAAAGCGCAGGGTGGCGACTTGGGAATTCTGACCTTGAATTAAACCCATGGCCCGACTACGATTCACCGTTGCTCCGATGCGACTTTGGGAATTACTGACCAATAGAACTTTGCTGGTGTGGGGGGTAACTTCCGTAATCCGTCCCACTAAACCACCAATTCCCGTCACCGAAGCACCCACTGGCACACCATCGGCGCTACCCCGACCGATAATCACCTGTTGCCACCAATCATCGGCGCTGCGGCCAATAATTGGAGCAGAAATCAGGGGTTTTTTCTGGGTTTGATAATAACCAAGCTGTTTTTTTAATTGTTGATTTTGATATTCGACTTCACTTAAACGATTTTGTAATTCTCGCACCCGTTGATCGGCCAGAAGTTGCTCTTGCAGATTAGTTTCCTCTCCCTGAAAAGGACGAGTTAATAAACCATACAATTCTAAAATCGCCCCACTTTGATAGGTGCGAATGTACCAAGCTCCCCCAAAAGCGGCAGCGAGCAGCAAAAGTCGCCATCTCTGCTGTGTCCATTTTCGTCGTGCTGAATACATGAGCGATTTTAAACCTCTTGACTGTGTAGAGTGAGAATCCGTGAATTTTGCCGCTAACCTAGCCTAGTGACCTTTAGACATTGCGAGTTGTTTCATTAACGATCCGCTCAAAGAGTTTCTGATTTTTTAACACTTCTCCCGTGCCTTTGACCACACAGCGCAGCGGATCTTCAGCGACATGGGTAACGATACCGGTTTCGTGACTGACTAGGCGATCGAGTCCCCGTAATAAAGCACCTCCTCCCGCTAACATGATCCCGCGATCGATAATATCGGCAGCTAATTCGGGGGGAGTTTTTTCTAGGGTACGTTTGATCGCATCAACGATCACGGAAAGTGGCTCATCCATACTTTCCCGCACTTCTTCCGCTTTGATGGTCACGGTGCGGGGTAAACCGGACATGAGATGCAATCCCCGCACTTCCAGAGGAGGAAATTCATCTCCGGGGGTGGGATAAGCGGAAGCAAGGCGAATTTTAATATCTTCGGCCGTACGTTCCCCGATAATCAGGTTATGGACTTTTTTTAGATAGGCGATAATTGAGTCCGTCAGTTCATCCCCAGCGACGCGCACCGATTCGCTGATCACGGTCCCATCAAGACTGAGAATCGCCACTTCTGTCGTGCCACCACCGATATCGATGATCATATTTCCCGTCGCTTCCGAGACGGGTAAACCAGCACCCAAGGCTGCCGCAATCGGTTCATCAATTAACCCCACTTCTCGGGAGCCGGCATTTTTGGCCGCATCCACCACCGCGCGTCTTTCTACTCCAGTAATCCCACTAGGAACACCGATTACCATGCGGGGATTGCCAATCGTGCCATCGAGCGCTCGTTTGATGAATTCCGCTAACATGATCTCGCAACTGTAAAAATCGGCGATTACCCCATCGCGCAGGGGTCGCAGAGCGGTGACATGGCCCGGAGTGCGACCGAGCATTTTTTTGGCCTCCTCCCCGACAGCGACTGGGTTACGATCTTGATCGATCGCTACTACCGATGGTTCCTCTAAAACGATACCTTTCCCTGATACATAGACGAGGGTGTTTGCTGTCCCCAAGTCTATACCTATGTCCCTTGATAAGCCTAGACGTCTAAAAAAACCCGCCACTTGTTTTCACTCCTGTTCTGATCAATAAAACGTTGCTATAGCTAGACTTTCGATCGAATCGACTTGGATTTTATTAGGTTTTGTTTCTCAAGTCTAGTTAATTATCGCTTCTTTCTCTCCAGATTTACCCAGGTCTTTGGCCTAATTTTCTCCCTAGTCACCGGTCAAGGCTAAGGTTTCAGGCTAAAATGAACATACTATTGTACTAAATTGAGGATTTAAGACCATGAGTGTAAATCTGGTTCATTTGGTGGGACGAGCGGGGAGAGACCCAGAAACCAAGTATTTCGAGTCGGGTAAGGTTTTATGTACTTTAACTTTAGCGGTTAATCGTCGCTCGAAAAATAGCGATCAGCCAGATTGGTTCGATCTGGAAATTTGGGGTAAAACGGCGGAAGTGGCCGCTAATTATGTGAAAAAAGGCGGTTTAATCGGGATTAAGGGTTCTTTAAAAATGGATACCTGGAATGATAAAAACACGGGATTAGCTCGCTCTAAACCAGTGATTCTCGTCGATCAATTAGATTTACTCGGTTCTAAGCGCGATAGTGAGGCTAATTCCGAGCGAGAATTTTAAAGCTTGAGCGGCATTATTTCTGGATTTTGGGTGTGTTAGCCTCTAGTAACACACCCTTATTTAGGGTTTGCGGCAAAAAGTTTTTCGTGGGGGTAGGGTGTGGGG
>NZ_JAQMSY010000007.1:0-12713 GCF_028329095.1 Microcystis sp. CS-574 | reverse complement strand
CCCCCCTTAATCCCCCCTTAATAAGGGGGGCATCTGACAACTTTTAACGCCTACCTACTTAGATCACTTCTGTAGTGGTGAACTTTTATCTGTTTGTCCCTGTGGAATTGCCTTCAATCCATTCGTAAAAAACCATAGATTCTGGGGAACAACGGCTGCATCCTCCGCATTTTTCTAGGGAAATCAGGCGAATTCGCCCTTTTTTCAGCAAGCGATCGAGCATAGGACTTAAGGCATCCGCTGACATCCGAAAGTGTGTGGATAAGTCAGCCAGAGATGCTTTCTGATTTTTGGCAAGATAAGCCTGTATATCGGTTAAAATCATGGTTTATAAGCGAAAAAATTGATAAAAATTGCTTGATTGCGGTGGGTTACGGCGAATCTAAATAATTTGTTAGTTGCCTAGCTTTTTGTCGCCTAACCCACCCTACTTTTAAATTGCCGGACGGTTGATTTTTCGGGGACGGAGATTTTTTAAGATGAATAAAACCCCGACTACGGTTAAACCCATCAAGACTATCCAAAAGAGAGAAAATCCCGGATGTCGAGAAAAAGTAGCGATTTGATAGAAGGAAGTGGCAACAATATAGGCCATTCCTGTGGTCCAGAGGGCAATAAAAGCAGTCCAACCGGCATTAGTTTCGCGATATACTGCCGATGTGGCCGAAACACAGGGAAAATAGAGCAGAACAAACAATAGATAGGCAAAAGCTCCCGCTTGACCATCAAATCTTTTCGCCATTGCCCCAAAGATTCCTAAATCTACCTCTTGCTCTTCGGCAGCCGTTTTTTGATCTTGCAGATCACCAATATTTAAACCCAAGGGATCAAGTAATTGATTGGGTAATTGCGCTAAATTGGCGGGAATAGTGGCAATAGCTGCCTGAATTTGCCCCCAAAAGTCGAATTTTTCGGCTGCTACCCCCTGATTAGGGTTATCTTCCCCCGCTAGTTGGCTGTAAATTGAGTTTAATGTGCCTACCATCGCTTCTTTGGCAAAAACTCCCGTAAAAATGCCCACCGTTGCCGGCCAATTTTGCTGCTCTAGTCCCATGGGTGAGAAAATAGGAGTTACAGCTTTACTGGTGGCACTTAAAACCGATCGCTCGCTGTCTTGATTACCAAAAGAACCATCAAAACTGACGGAGTTGAGTAGTCCCAAAATCATCACCATTAAAACGATAATTCGTCCAGCTTTCCATAAAAACGCTTGCAGACGTTCCCAAGTGCGAATTAAAACTCCTTTTAGACGCGGTAGATGATAGGGAGGCAATTCCATAATAAAGTGACTGACTTCTCCCTTGAGTAGGGTTTTTTTCATCACCAATCCCGTCAAAATAGCGGCGAGAATTCCTAAGATATAAAGACCAAAAACGATGTTTTGACCACCTATGGGGAAAAAAGCCGCCGCAAATAGGGCATAAACAGGTAATCTGGCCCCACAGGACATAAAAGGGTTCATCATAATCGTCATTAAACGATCGCGAGAATTTTCTAGGGTTCTGGTGGCCATAATTGCCGGCACATTGCAACCAAATCCCACTAGCATGGGGACAAAGGATTTACCCGGCAATCCCACCAAACGCATCAATCGGTCCATGACGAAGGCTGCCCGGGCCATATAGCCGGAATCCTCTAAAATTGACAAAAAGAGGAACATAAAGCCAATTACGGGGATAAAAGTGGCGACGGTTTGCACACCTCCCCCCGCTCCATCAGCGAGCAGAGCAATTAGCCAACCCGGGGTATGGATTGTTTGTAAAACTTGGGCTAAACCATCGACAAAGATAGTCTGGGCAGTTAAATCGAAGAAATCGATAAAGGCAGCACTAACATTGATGGTAAACAAGAACATTAGGTACATTACGCCCAAAAATATCGGAATTCCCAACCAGCGATCGAGAACAATCCGATCGAGGCGATCGGACATGGTATCATTTATCTGTCCAGTCCGTTGAGTGGCTCCCTGGGTAACTTGTTGAATAAAGCCATAACGAGTATCAGCAATTAAAATATCAAGGTCTTCCCCTAAAACTTGGTGTATTTGTCGTCTATGCTTGACGATAATGCTTAATAGTTCCTGGGAGCGCAATTCTGGGACGATGCGATCCTCGTATTGCAGTAGATTTAAAGCGGTCCATCTTGGCTCAACGATCCTTTTACTGCTATGGTCGTTAATGTAGGCAACAATCTCGCTCAGAGCTTCCTCAATTACCGCAGGATAAGCCACATAAGCGGCAGTATGGCTAATATCATCGACTAATTCCCCAATTTTTTGCTTTAATTCTCCGATTCCCTCCCCTTTAACCGCACTAATCGCCACGACAATTGCATCCATGCGATCGCTTAAGAGTTGCGGATTAACCACAATACCCCTAGTTTTGGCCACATCCATCATATTTAGGGCAATCAACATCGGTAAACGCATCTCCATGATTTGGGTAGTCAGGTAGAGATTGCGCTCTAAATTGGCAGCATCGACGATATTAATCACTAAATCCGCTTCTCCTGACAGCAGATAGTCCCTAGCGACTAATTCATCCATTCCTGTCTCCCCTTCTTCCACATCGAGGGAATAGACTCCGGGTAAATCCACAAGGGTGATATCTTCCCCGTTAACTTGAAATTGTCCCTCTTTGCGATCGACTGTTACTCCCGGCCAGTTGCCGGTCCGTTGATTGGCTCCTGTGAGAGCATTAAAAAGGGTAGTTTTGCCACAGTTAGGATTGCCGATTAAGGCGATAATGGGTTTGACCATAATTAGGATATTGAGTAATTAATAGGCTTAGATGATTAAATTTAGCTTTTTGGGTCTATTTCTTCGACGATTAAAGTGTCTGCCTCCTGTTTACGCAGACTGAGATGAAATCCCCGCACTCGAATCTCGACGGGATCCCCCAAAGGTGCCACACGAATAACGGTAAACTCTGTCCCCGGAGTTAATCCCATTGATAACAATTTTCCTTTGTATCCGCGCAATGCTCGGTCATAACCGACGACTTTACCCGCTTTTCCTATGGGTATCTCCCGCAGAAATGTTCTTACTTCAGGTAGGTCTTTTTTGGGTTCCAGTTTTTTCGGTTGACTGTCACTAACGAGGATTTTTTCGGCCATTTCTGCCCCGATACCGATACGATTGTCTTGAATGCCAATTAAAACTGATCCCCTCCCTTGGGAACTAATTACCTGTAATTGAATGCCGGGGTTTAATCCCATACCTAGGAGTCGATTGATCCCTCCTGTCCCCTGAAATCCCACTAACCAGACGGTTTTTCCCATTTCCACTTGTGCTAAAGGATAAGTGGCAGCAAAGTCATTACCCGTGGGAGTGACATTATCTAATTCTGTCTTTTTACCACCCCAACAGAAAAATTGGGCTTTATTTGGCGATTTTTCTGGTTTTTCTGGTTCATTCGGTCTAATTTTATCGTCCATGCTTTTCTTATCTCCAAAGGTAAGGTAATGAAGGTCTTTCATTCAAGAGTGATAATAATTCCTTGATAGCTGATCGAGTTTACTGAAGTAGCCAAAGGGTGAGAACTGCACTACTGTCAGCCTCAGTCAACGGTTTTGAAACTGTCTAAGACTTGCGATCGCTTAAATAAATGCTAATTATTCTCAATTACCAGTCTAATCTAAAAGGGGAGACAGGAAAGAAAATTTTTTCTTTAAAAAAGTCGCCAGTCTCCGGTAAATGGCGATCGCTGAGAGACGAAAATATTCACTAATGCTGGCAAAATTCTCCCTTGCAAGGGAGATTCCCCCAGCTATCTACCAATTAATTGCACCCAGCTACTGGGAACAGAAAAAGCTATATTTAATAAGTAAATCGAATCTGTTTTTCTGAATAAAGACCTATGGATAACAAAATTCTCGACGTTCACCATCTCACCGTTGAATTTTCCAATCAGAAAAGAACAACAGTCGCCGTTAATAACATTAGTTTTAGCTTGCAGAAAGGTCAAGTTCTCGGTTGTGTGGGGGAGTCGGGTTCAGGAAAATCTGTCACCTCCCTCGCACTCATGGGATTGGTTCCCTCTCCGGGAAAAATTACCGGGGGAGAAATTTGCTTTCGTCCAGCAAAAGGTCAGTCAATGCAAGTAGTAGATTTATTATCTATTCCCCCGGAAGAATTGCGTTATTATCGCGGGGGAGAAATGGCGATGATTTTCCAAGAACCAATGAGTTCTCTTAATCCAGTGTATAACATCGAGTTTCAACTCACTGAAGCAATTTTACTGCATCAAAAAGTCACCCCCGAACAGGCAAAAAATCAAGCCATCTCTCTACTGCAAGAAGTGCGCTTATTACCCAGTGATGAACAGTTAGAGGAGAAATATATAGAAACTTTTCCCTTAGAAAATAAGGGTCATGTCAGGGAAAAAATTAGAACTTATATTCAAGAACAAAAAGAGGCAATTCTCAAGCGTTATCCTCACGAATTATCGGGGGGACAATTACAAAGGGTAATGATTGCCATGGCGATTTCTTGTAATCCTACCCTATTAATTGCCGATGAACCAACCACCGCTTTAGATGTGACTGTCCAAGCAGAAATATTAAGATTATTACGCGATTTGTGCAAAAGCGATCGAGAAATGTCAATGGTTTTTATCTCCCACGATTTAGGAGTTATTAACGAAATTGCCGATCAAATTGTCGTGATGTATCAAGGAGAAATTGTCGAACAGGGAACAAAAGAAGAAGTATTAAATTATCCCCAACATCCCTACACAAAAGGTTTACTTGCCTGTCGTCCTCGCTTAAACTCTCGTCCCGAAAAATTGCCCACTGTCAGCGATTTTTTACAAGTGGAAAAAGACTCTCAAGGTAAGATTATTGACTTACAGGAAATTACTCCACCAGCAGTTAAATTTATTACTCTCCAGGAGGAAGAAAGCAGAATTGAAGGTTTACAACATCACGAGAATATTTTATCGGTAGAAAATTTATCGGTTAGATTTCCAGTTAAGGGAGTTTTCGGGCAAGTCAAGACCTTTTTTAATGCCGTAGATCAGGTCAGTTTTGCCGTTAAACAGGGGGAAACCCTCGGTTTAGTCGGTGAGTCTGGCTGCGGAAAATCCACCCTAGCAAGGACAATTCTGCGCTTAATTCCTGCCACTTCTGGAAATATCTATTTCCGAGGAGAAAATCTCGCTAAATTAAACCCCAGCGATCCAAAATTAAGACTACTGCGACGGGAATTACAGATAGTTTTTCAGAATCCCTACAACTCCCTGAATCCCCGTTTATCCATCGGTAAAGCAATTTTAGAACCGATGGTTATTCATCATACTGGCGGCAATTCCCAAAAGCAACGGCAAAGAGTAGAATATTTATTAGAACGAGTTAAACTCGATCCTACTTGGTTTGATCGCTATCCCCATCAATTATCGGGAGGACAACGACAAAGGGTTTGTATTGCTCGCGCTTTAGCCTTAAATCCTCAGTTTATTATCTGTGATGAATCTGTCTCTGCTTTAGATGTTTCCGTACAAGCGGAAGTCTTAAATTTACTCAAAGAATTACAGCAGGAATTTAATCTCACTTATATCTTTATTTCCCACGATTTAAGTGTCGTCAGATTTATGAGCGATCGGATTATGGTGATGAATAAAGGTAAAATTGAGGAAATCGGTACAGCTAACGAAATTATCAACTCTCCCCAAAGCGATTACACCCGTAAACTTATCGCTTCCATTCCCCAATTTACCGAAAGTCTTGCTAGTTAAGTAGCTGGTTATAATTGAATTAAAAATGGATTTTAGCTTCGATCCCCCCTGCCCCCCTTGATAAGGGGGGTGCCGATAGGCGGGGGGATCCCCCTTGATAAGGGGGGTGTCTGACAACTTTTAACACCTACCTACTTAAAATTAGCCATCAAACCGAAAGGATTAGCTGCCTCTAATTGTGCCGATAAACCTAACAAAGTGATTTCATCAGCAGGTTTACCCACTAACTGAATTCCCACGGGTAAACCCTGACTATCCACTCCTGTGGGTAAAGCAATCGCGGGTAAACCACTCGCATTAGCAATAGGAGAAGGTGCAATCCACGCAATCATCTTATTAACCGCTTCTTCCGGTGGTAAATTTTCCCACTCACCAATTCCGGGAGGTTGATGTAGGAAAATAGGCAAAAGTAAGACATCAAAATTATCAAACATCGCCACAATTTGCCGCGAAATAACGTGCATCTGCCGCACCGCTTGCAGGTATTCCCCCGCACTGCCAGAATTGTCCAATAACCATTGGTTAAGGGGACTTAATAACTCCCTGGGAATTGCCGCCGCTGCCGTCCCCGCTTGCCAAATACGGCGAAAAGGAGCGATTAAAGCCTGTAAATCGGGAGAATACTCCGTTAAGTGATGCCCCATACCCTCTAAAATTTTAGCCGTCTCGATCACAGCATTTTTATAGACGGCAGCCGCTTCGCCGAAGGGGGATATGGAAGTAGAAAAAGCGATTCTTAGGGGTTTTACGGCTCTTTGAGTGGCTTCTAGGAAAGAAAAGGGCGGATCGGGTAGCCAGTAGGGATCGCCCGTCGTATAGCCCGAAATCACGGTAAGCAGCGCCGCCCCATCTGCCACCGTCTTAGAAAGAGTGCCGTTAGTGGCGATACCGCTTTGAAATTCCCCCACCGGGGCATAGGAAACGCGCCCACGACTGGGTTTTATCCCCACCAAACCGCAACAACCCGCCGGAGTACGAATGGAACCGCCACCGTCGGAACCCTGGGCAATCGGGCAGAAACCCGCCGCTACCGCCGCCGCCGCGCCACCACTGGAACCTCCTGCGGTATAATCGCGGTTGAAGGGGTTACGAGTCGGCAAAAAACCCGGATTTTCGGTGTAGGGAAAGGACCCTAACTGGGAAGTGGCAGTTTTGCCCAGAAGGATAAAACCCGCCATTTTCATTCTGGTGACGATTCCTTCGTCGTATTGGGCGATATTTCCCTGTAAAGCGGCGACTCCGTAACTAACCGGCATTCCAGCGACGGCATTTAAGTCTTTAATGGCGGTGGGAACTCCAAAAAAAGGCGGTAATTCGGCAGTAGCGGCGATTTGACTTAATTGTTCCGTTTGGGCGCCCGCGGTGGCTAGGGCGCTTTCCCTGGCGACATGGACAAAACTACCAATTTGACAGTCAAATTTCTCAATTCTGTCGAGGTATAAATGGGTTAATTCTAGGGGGGAGATTTGTTTAGTGCGAATCAGTTGGGCTAATTCTAGGGCAGATTTTTGCAATAATTCATCACTCATGAGCGATCGAGTTAAAATAGGTAAGTGAAAATAATTATATTCGTTAGTGGGAAGATGGTTTTAAAAGAAAAAAGGAAAAAGTAAAAAAAGACCATTGCTGTAAAAATTTCCCTATCCCCTATCCCCCCTTGTCTTGGAAAATTATGACCTCACAGTTAATTGAAATTCTCTCGGCTGACGAAATTCGTCGCACCATTACCCGTTTAGCTTCCGAAGTTATCGAAAAAAGTGGCGATTTGAATAATTTGATTTTGATCGGTATCTACACGCGAGGAGTGCCTTTAGCTAATTTAATTGCTAGTCAAATTGAGAGCTTAGAAGGGGTAAAAGTTCCCGTGGGAGCGATCGATATTACCTTCTATCGCGACGATCTTGATCGCATTAAAACCCGCACTCCTGCTAAAACCAAAATGCCCCTAGATGTCACGGGAAAAACCGTGATTTTAGTTGATGATGTTATCTACAAAGGTCGCACAATCCGCTCCGCTTTTAATGCTATTATTGAGTATGGCAGACCGCAAAAAATCCGCTTATTAGTCCTCGTTGATCGTGGTCATCGGGAATTACCAATTCACCCGGATTTTACTGGCAAAAAACTCCCCACCGCAGCCGAGGAACAGGTAAGAGTTTATCTACAGGAGATTGACGGCAAAGATGGGGTGGAATTAATCAAATAAACAGATAATTGGTAACTAATCCCCGGAGGAAAATAAACAGAATTGCCTCGATAATAGCCACGAAAATAGCACTTAAGTAGCTGGTTATAATTAAACTAAAAACGGATTTTAGGTTCGATCCCCCCTGCCCCCCTTGATAAGGGGGGTGCCGATAGGCGGGGGGATCCCCCCTTGATAAGGGGGGTGTCTGATAATTTTTAACGCCTACCTACTTATTGAAATTTTTCCTCTTGAAAACACCGAAAAAATTTAACCATAGAATTACCAAAGTCTGCTGAAGCTTTTACCCTCTATATATTTGCTAAATACAAAAATAATCTATTTTTAGGGCAAGGTAAAAGCAGCAATTACAGGATAATGATCGGAAGGAATCAGATTCAACCAACGGGAAGGATCGACTTTTGCCCAATCTAACTGCAAACGGCTATCATAATAAATGGTATCGATGGCTAAATAAGGGGTATCGGTGTAATTATTAAAGCTCATTTGTTCCGCTAATTCCAAATCGGCTAAAGCGTCCTTTAATTGAATTTCTGTCTGGAGAGGTTCAGTTAAAATCTGACGGGGTAATTGCTGAGAATTAACATTAAAATCCCCCGTTAAAAATAGGTAATCTTCTGTTAAATCTAGTTGACAAAAACGCTCCTGTATGCACTTAGCACCTAAGTCCTTAGCTTTGTCGCTATAGTAATCGAGATGGGTGTTATAAAACTGCAAAGTTTGCCCCTCAAGAGTGCGAAATTTAGCCCCCGTTACCATGCGGGGATAGGGATTACCCCAAGCTTCGGTAATACTGCCAATAATATCGGGAGTTTCTGATAACCAAAATTCGTAAATTTCTAAACATTTTAACCGACTTGGTTGATATAAAATCGCACAATGTTCATCTAATCCTGTCCCTCTGCGATCGCTGCCTAAACTTTGGTATTTTGGCAATAAACGGTGTAGATCCAATAGTTGATTAGCGCGAGCCTCCTGAGTACCAATTATATCAGGAGAATAGTGAGCAATTAAAGCCGCTACTGCTTCCCTTCTTACTCGCCAATTACGCTCATCAGGATCGGGTTTATCGTAGCGAATATTAAAGGACATCGCTGTTAGTTTCATAGCAAAATGGAGAATAGGGAAGATGGAAGGGAATGGGTAGTTCTGTCAGTAAATAGTAATCAGTAATCAGTGAACTGAAAACCCACATCTGATAACAAGGTCTGAATCTAAAACCTAATTTGTTAAGCTAAAAGCTTTGATGTGCTTAGTTTCTAACCTTCTTTTTAGGTAGGAGAATTGCCAGATTCTGTGTTTTGCCCCTTGCCTCTTGCCTTGAGAAGCTGATAACTGATAACTGCCTTTTTCTAGGATCGAGAATCAGAATCTATATCTGTCTTCACTTCGGGGATAATATCCGGTCTTTGGGCATCTTCCCAACCAACTGGGCGCTTAGAATTATACCAAGCGATCGAACCGATGGTGACAGCAGCCAGAAAACCGACCACATAAACTGCCACGAAATAAACGGGGAATTTGCCACTGGCCACTTCTAGGAGTAGATACATAATTTTTTCACGATTAAGCTTTTAATTTGTATATCTTAACAGAATCGGCCCCCTCATCCCTATTCTCGATCGCTACTGGTCCACCAACCGGAAGGAAGCCAAATACCGCCATAGATAGCTATTTTTGCTGGTGTCATCACATATCCCCAGGCTTCGCAGATTAATTCTCGCCCTAGATTATAAATAGGGATTCTGCGACGCTGATACTCGTTTTCTTCTGCAGCTCTGCCGGGTTGATAATCTTCCAAACTATCCAAAAGCCTAATATCATAATCTGCGTTAAAAGTCAATAAAATTCCCTTCACCCAGCCATCCCCCTCGGTCAGTCCGGGATAACCGAGGGCGGTAAGATGGTATAAATGCCCCCTTGTGTAGGCGGTTTTAGAGTTGATCACTTTTCCTGCACAGTAGGCAGAATAGTTACTCTCTTTAGGTTTCAGGGTTCCATAAACAAAAACTTCCATCATCGGTCCAATTGTGCCGCTACTCCTCCTAATAGGATATCGCGAACAAATTGACTGGCTAAAAGTTCCTGGGGAAAACCGAGGGAAATGGCACTGATATTATCAAGTCGTTGCAGCTGTTCCCCAGTCAGGTTAAAATCCACACAGGCGAGATTATCCTGCAATTGGGACAATCTTCGAGCGCCAATGATAGGAATTATGGGGTTAGGGCGATTTCTGAGCCAATTTAACGCCACTTGTGCCGGTGATTTCCCGATTTCTCTGGCAATCTCTAGGACGGTCTCGGCAATTTTCAGATCGCGATCAAAAATTTGAAAAGGTTGGTCGGTCATGCTTAAACGACCATCGACGGGGTGGGGTTGATTATATTTTCCCGTTAAAACTCCTCCTCCCAGGGGACTCCAAGCTGTCACCCCGATGTTTAATGCTTTGGCCATAGGCAATAATTCCCGTTCGGGGGTGCGTTCCTTGAGAGAATATTCTATTTGTAGTCCGATAAAGGGTGTCCATCCCCGTAGGGTGGCCAGGGTGTTTGCTTGGGAGACAATCCAAGCAGGACTGTCAGAAATGCCGATATAAAGCACTTTTCCCATCCTGACCAAATCATCGAAAGCACGCATCACTTCCTCCATAGGAGTGAGAGAGTCCCAAATATGAAGCCAGAGTAAATCGATATAATCAGTACCTAAACGCTTTAAACTAGCTTCTACCGCCTGAAAGAGGTTTTTTCGATGATTTCCGCAGGCATTGACATCCCCGGGACGGGTGTTGAGAGAATATTTCGTGGCGATTACCCATTTTTCTCGATCGCCCTTGACAAATTCCCCCACTAATGTTTCACTGGTTCCGTTAGTGTAGATATTAGCAGTATCGAGAAAATTGCCGCCCGCTTCCGCAAAAGCCTGAAAAACCGCCCGACTTTCCTCTTTATCCGCTCCCCAACCCCAATCTTCCCCGAATGTCATCGTCCCTAGACATAGTTCGGAAACTCGCAGACCACTATTACCTAAAAGTTTGTAACGCATAATTAACTAAAATTTTGAATAAGAAGTTAATTATAATTGAATTTGATCGACAGCTAACCCTGGCCTCAGTGGTTATACTAAATTCCGTTGAGAAGGTATAGAGGAGCGGGGAGCGGGGAGCGGTGAATCTGCCTGTCCACAAATGGTGCTGATAATATGGTTAGCATGGAAGCGCAAATGCAAACTTGCGATGATGTTTTCCTCGGGGATTTCTTCTTTGAACAGATGCTCTTTTTCTTCCTCACTTTTGCCACTTTTTTCTACATCTAAAAAGGCTTGTAAGTGTTGCGGATCGATGGTAAATTCTTCCGACTAATAGGGATCAAGGCGGGTAATATTTGGGCTCTTCTAGGTTCTGTGTGATAAGTTTAACTTACTATATGATCGATCGATCTTTGTATCCTTTGTGTCTTTGTGGTTCGCTCCACTCCCTCGCTCTTGAGTAATGTATCTTAGAATACATTTTACCCACCAAACCTGGGAGAGCCATATTTGCTGATTGGAAACAGACGATATCTAAATCAATTAGTCCATCAAGAACAGCGATTTTGATGAGTGGATCGCCTTTTGTCTGGGAGCGAAGAGCGGTCATTCCGGCGATAGCATTGAGATCAGGCATAGTTTTTGCAGGTTTTGAAGAACAGTTATAGAATAAAAGCTAGATAACAAAAATAGGGGAATTAAAGATGAGTTCAATGACCCAAACTGTACAATCCTCAACCACAATTCAGGAACCTTCGACCACAGCGTATTGCGCTTCCCCTTTACCCGACCACACCCAACTCCCCGATAAAGATGGAAGTTTTGTGAAAAACTATCAAGAGCCTCCCCAAGCAGACCTTTTAACGCATACTATTACACCCCTTTTAGAGCAATTACATCCTGACGGTAATTACTGTCTAGGTCGAGATTGTGGGATTTATTGGCGATTGCCAGAGTATCCAGAATCCCTAGAAAAGGGTGCTGTTGCTCCCGATTGGTTTTATGTTCCCCATGTCCCCACAACGATTGAGGGTCAAGTCCGGCGTTCCTTTGTGATGTGGAAAGAAACCATTGAACCGGTTATTGCCTTAGAATTTGTCTCTGGTAATGGTGAAGAAGAACGGGATAAAACGCCTGTTAAGGGTAAATTTTGGATCTATGAGCGAGCGATTCAAATTCCTTTTTATGGGATTTATGAAGTTAACAAGGCTCAGATCGAGATGTACCAGTTAGTTAATGGTCGTTACCAAAAAATGACTCCTAATCAGCGCGGTCATTATCCCATTACTCCTTTAAAGGTAGAGTTAGGAATTTGGCAAGGGGAATACCAAAATCAGTTCTTTCCCTGGCTTCGCTGGTGGGATGGGGAAGGTAACTTGTTGTTAACTTCCCAGGAATCCACTCAACAGGAACGACAACGAGCCGAACAGGAACGACAACGAGCCGATCGCCTAGCGGAACAGTTAAGGGCCTTGGGGATAGAACCTAAAGATTAGATCTCTTGCATAAGTCTAGACAAAATAGGATAAAATAGTCCAAGAGTTAAGATTGAAAGATGACTTACGAAAAAGTAAGGGACTTGCGTATTAATAAATTACCATCTAGACTAGAGAAGCAACTTGTTACTCCCACTCTCAACTATGGTAACTGAACTGACTGAAAAAATCAAATCAAGCTTGAAAGATGCGGCAAAAAAGCTGACAGGTTTTAAGAAAAGGGCTTTTATGGCGCAAGTAACTATAGACTATTTT
>NZ_JAQMSY010000098.1:0-59318 GCF_028329095.1 Microcystis sp. CS-574 | reverse complement strand
GGTGTGGGGTGTGGGGTGTGGGGAGTTTTTTGCTGTGAACAGTGAACAGTGAACAGTGAACTGAAAACTCACATCTGAGCGGCGATCACTGATAACTGACTAAATCCTGCTATAATCTGAGGGAATAAGTATAAAAATATTAATTGCTTGATCGCTAATTATGGAAGATACCCTGCCGCTTATTTACGTTTCTGGATTGCTAATTTTCGTGATTGGTTTAGGAATTTTTGTCATCGTGCAAATCTTTAAAACCCGTCGAGTGGAAGGAACCTTTAACAAGCTACAAAAGAAATTGCAAAAAGAAAAAGGTACAGCTAAAGAATACTATGAATTAGGGAGTCTGTATCTCGATAAAAAACTCTATGTTCAAGCATTGAGTTTACTACAAAAGGCTTTAAAAATCTCTGAGGAAGAAAGCATCGAACCAGAAAATCAAGCCCTAATCTATAATGCGATCGGGTTTTCCTATTTTGCCCAAGAACAATTAGAATTAGCGATTCGTAACTACAAAGAGGCAATTAAACTTTATCCTCAATACTCGATCGCTCTTAATAATCTTGGCAATGTTTACGAAAAGAAACAAATGGCAAAAAAAGCTCTCGAAACCTACGAAGAAACTCTCAAATTTGATCCTAATAATACCGTGGCGAAAAAGCGCACCGAATCCCTGCGTAAACGCTTCGCTGAATCGAAATAGTTTTGACTACTGATCAAATTCTTTTTAGAGATCGAAGAATCTTCGATCTCTTTCTTTATTTCAAGCCATAAAACAAGACAATTAAACTAGGGGTTAAAATCGTCAAAATTAAATTTAGGGGCGCACCCAAACGGGTAAAATCGAGGAATTTATAGCCGCCTGGTGCATAAACCATGGTATTAGTTTGATAGCCAATCGGTGTTAGATAACTATTAGAAGCAGCAAAGGTGACAGCATACATAAAAGCCAAAGGATTTAAACCCAAAGTTTTCGCCACTTCCACGGCGACGGGAATCATTAACACGACGGCAGCATTATTAGAGAGAATTTCAGTTAAAAATGAGGTAATTAGATAGAAGAAAACTAAGATCCAAAACCCCGAAAGATGTCCGCCGATAGCTACTAAATTATCTGCTAACCATTTAGTCGTTCCTGAGTTATCCATGGCAGTACCCAGGGGAATTAAACCCGCTAATAAAAAGATAATATCCCAACGAATGGAACCATAGACTTCCCCTGGTTTTAGACAGCCAGTAATTACCATTAAAACCACTCCAACTAAACTGGTGACGAGAATCGGTTGAATATCAAAAGCGGCAATAATAATCACCAACAAAGTAATCATTAAAGCAATAATGCCTTTATCCTGTCGCAGGGATTCGATATCTTTTTCTTCTAAGACTAATAATTCTCTTGTGGTTTGTAACCCCACAAAACTCTGTTTAGGTCCCTGAACTAAGAGCAAATCGCCAAACTTTAAAGGAATTTTTCCTAATCTTCCTTGTAGTAATTCCGAACCACGCCGAATCGCTAAAACCGTTGCATTATAACGCTGACGGAATTTCAAATCTTTTAAAGTTGTCCCAATTAAACGGGAATTAGAGAGAATCAAAACCTCGGCTAATTTTTCCTCACCTGTAGTAATTGCCGATTCAATATCTCCTTTCTGAAATTTGACATCGGCAAAGATTTCTAAGCCTCGTTCATCTTTAATTTTTAATAGTTCTTCCCGACTACTGTGAACGATTAAAATATCACCAGCATTGAGAACTTTATCGGCTAAAGGTTGGGATAAATGTACCTTATTTCTGATTAATTCCAAAACATCAAAATCGAACTTTCTTTGTAGTCCACTTTGAGATAAAGTTTGACCGATAAGATTAGAACGAGGGCTAATAATTACCTCACTCAGATATACTTTAGAACCATAATCATCGTCCAAAAATTCCCCCGTGGAAGATTTGCGATCGGGTAGTAATTTCGGGGCAAAAATTGCTAAATAAATCAAACCTGCTAAAAAAGTTACTACTCCCAAAGCAGTGAATTGAAATAAGCTAAATTGCCCATAACCCAGCTTGGCAGAAATACCACTAGCGAGAATGTTAGTAGAAGTCCCCACCACGGTAATCATCCCCGCTAAAACCGTGGCGTAGGAAAGGGGAATTAATAACTTAGAAGGGGAAATTTTTTGTTTTTTACACCAATCTTCGACGATGGGTAAAAAGATCGCCACCACTGCCGTGTTATTAATAAAAGCACTAATCGGCCCCACCAATGCCCCTAGTACAAATACCTGTTGGTGGGGATTTTTACCCCCCCAAACCAACAAGCGATCGCGAACTACTTGAATCACTCCCGTGCGGGTAATTCCGGCACTAAGCACAAACATCGCCATCACTGTCACCGTGGCAGAATTACTAAATCCGGCGATACCTTCTTCGGGAGTAACTAAACCCAACAGAATCAGGACAATCGCCACACATAAAGCGGTTAAATCTACCGGTAGCCATTCCGCCACGAAAGCGACTAAAGCAACGACTAAAACCGTTAAAGTCAGAATAATTGGTGTTGGCATTGATTTATTTTTTCGTCATGAACCAGCGAATAAATAACTTCTCCAACTCGATCCAAACAAACATTAAGGCACTAAATCCAAAACAGATTAATAATTCCGTGCCACTAATCCATTGAGTGCCGAAGAAGCTTTGTAGAGGAGGAGCATAAATTAACAACAATTGTAGGATCGTTGTCAAGCCCACGGCGGCGATAATGTAAGGATTAGAGAAGGGATTCATTTGCACAGCTAACTGGGTATGGGAACGCACCGCCAAAGCATGACCCATTTGTGCTAAACAGAGGGTAGTAAATACCATGGTTTTCCAGCGTCCGGGATCTCCGATTTCGGGGGTTGCCTGAGTATATTGGTAAGCCCAGTACATCATAATAATGGTGAGAATGGCAAAGACGATGCCGATGCGAATCATATACCAACCCAACCCGCGAGCGAAAATGCTTTCCCGGGGGCTAAAAGGTGGACGTTTCATCACATTAGGTTCGGCGGGTTCCATTGCCAGAGCAAGAGCCGGTAAACCGTCAGTAACAAGGTTCATCCAGAGGATTTGCAAGGGAGAAAGGGGTACACCGCCTAAACCGAGCAGCGGAGCCGCCGCAATGGTTAAAACCTCGCCAATATTACTGCCGAGAATATATTTAATAAAGCGCCGAATGTTACTGTAAACCACGCGCCCCTCTTCGGTGGCAGCGACGATGGTGGCAAAATTATCATCTAGCAAAATCATATCGCTGGCTTCTTTGCTGACATCGGTTCCGGTAATGCCCATGGCGATGCCGATATCCGCTTGTTTTAGTGCCGGAGCATCATTGACTCCATCCCCCGTCATGGCGACGAATTTGCCCCGTTTTTGCAGGGCTTGGACGATTCTCAGCTTATGTTCGGGAGAAACGCGAGCATAGACGCTAACACCATCTACTTCTCCCTCTAGGTCATTCTGAGACATTTTTTCTAATTCTTTACCCGTGATTACTCGCTCCCCGGGGGCAGCAATGCCTAATTCAATGGCGATCGCCTTGGCCGTTAATTGGTGATCTCCGGTAATCATAATCGGACGAATTCCCGCTTGACGACAGAGGGCAACCGCTTCTTTAACTTCTTTGCGGGGTGCATCGAGCATTCCCACCAATCCCAACCAAACCAAGGATTGTTCCTCACTATCTTCTCTTTCCGCTTCCGGCACTTCTGTCATCGGTTTATAGGAAAAACCTAAGACTCGTAGGCCATTACCCGCCATTTCGTCATTTTGTGCCAAAATACGGCTTCTTTGTTCATCTGTTAAGGGTTGACTTTCCGCCCCAACTTGGATTAGAGAACAACGTTCGAGAATTAATTCCGGTGATCCTTTGGTAAACATTAAATAGGCAGAATCCCCCAAACCTAACTGGGCATTCTCACAGATTACTGACATTCTCTTTCGTTCGGAAGAAAAGGGAAATTCGCCTAAACGAGGGCTTTTTGGTGCCAATGCTTCCCGATATAGTCCTCCTTTACCCGCTAACGTCAGTAAAGCTCCTTCGGTGGGATCGCCTAAAATTGACCATTCTTGCTCTTTATTCTGCAAAAGTGCATCATTACACAGCACACAAGCCGTTAAAATTGCCTGTAGTTCGGGATCACTTTCACTAGCACCATTAAACTCACCGATGGGTGCGTAACCTTCCCCCGTGACAGTAATTGTCTGCCCGAAAGTATTGACTTTCTGCACCACCATTTTATTTTGAGTTAAAGTTCCGGTTTTATCGGAGCAAATCGTCGTTACCGAGCCTAAGGTTTCCACTGCCGGCAATTTACGGATTAAAGCTTGTCTTCTCACCATTCTTTGGGTTCCAATTGCCAAAGTCACCGTCACCACTGCCGGTAAACCTTCGGGTACAACGGCCACAGCCATACTGAGGGAAGTTTCGAGGAATGATTCAAAAAACTGCCAACCAAAGCGAATTACGCCACCAAGCACGACTACAGCCACTAAAGCTAGGGAACTACTCACTAAAACGTTACCTAACTGCGACATTCGCTGTTGTAGGGGTGTGGGTTCACTTTCTACTCCTTGCAACAAAGCGGCGATTTTACCGATTTCCGTATCCATTCCCGTCTTGGTAATCGCCACTTTCCCCCGTCCCTGTACTACTTCTGTACCCTGATAGACGAGGTTAATGCGATCGCCTAAAGAGGCATCTTCCGGTAAAACCCTCTCTGCTTGTTTATTCACCGATTCCGCTTCACCCGTGAGGGCAGCTTCGCGAATTTGCAGGTTTTGTGCTTCTAATAATCTGCCATCGGCGGCAATTTGTACCCCCGCTTCCAGTAACATAATATCCCCAGGGACAAGTTCCTTGGCCGTTACTTCAAAGGTGCTACTATTACGAATAACCCGGACTTTCGGCGAGGATAACTGCTTAAGGGCTGCTAAAGCCTTTTCTGCCCGACTTTCCTGTAAATATCCTAAAATACCGTTTAAAATAACAATTATAAAAATAGCGATCGCATCTTTGGGAAATTCCGCTTTTTTCAGGTCTAAAACCGCCGAAACCACCGCCACGGCAATCAGCATCACTAACATAATGTTAGTAAACTGTTCCCAGAGAATCATTAACGGGCTGCGTCCTCCCGTTTCTTTTAGTTCATTTAAACCGAAAATATCTTTTCTTTTAACAATTTCCGCCTCGTTTAAGCCAGTTTCCCCATTGGTTCTCAGGATTTCTAGGGTTTGTTCGCCAGTTAAATTATGCCAAGCACGATTGTTCTCTATCTCCGAGACTTGAGGTGAAGTAGTGGGAAAAGTCATAGCGATCGATTGAAGAGGGTGTACGCGTAAACTAAAAAGGTGAGCTAGTTAAGCTAATTACATATCACAATATCAGTTATCAGTTATCAGTGACCAGTTATCAGTTATCAGTGACCAGTAAGCAGTCAGCAGTTATCAAGGAAGTGGGGTGTGGGGAGAACAAAGTCGCCTCCTGCCCCCTGCCTTCTCGATAATCTGAAAAAAAATGTAACGAAATGTGAAGTATAATGGCGAATGTAATAAAGACAAGACATTAGAGAGTAGATAGGAAACGATGCGAGTTGCGATCGCTGGTGCGGGACTAGCCGGATTATCTTGTGCGAAATACCTTGTCGATGCGGGACATACGCCCATCGTACTGGAACGTCGCGATGTATTAGGGGGAAAAATTGCCGCTTGGAAAGATGCCGATGGTGACTGGTACGAAACCGGTTTACATATCTTCTTTGGCGCTTATCCCAATATGCTGCAATTATTCCAAGAATTAGGCATAGAAGATCGTTTACAGTGGAAAGAACACTCGATGATCTTCAATCAGCCGGAAAAACCAGGGACCTATTCGCGGTTTGACTTCCCTGATATTCCCGCCCCAATTAACGGTATTGTTGCCATTCTTCGCAATAATGATATGTTAACTTGGGAGGAAAAAATTAAATTTGGACTCGGTTTACTCCCTGCCATTGTTAAAGGACAAAGTTACGTCGAGGAGATGGATAAATATTCTTGGTCAGAATGGCTAGAGAAACAAAACATCCCTCCTAGGGTAGAAAAAGAAGTGTTTATCGCTATGTCGAAAGCCCTAAACTTTATCGATCCTAACGAAATTTCCGCCACGATTCTACTAACGGCATTAAACCGATTTTTACAGGAGAAAAACGGCTCAAAAATGGCCTTTCTCGATGGTTCACCCACAGAAAGACTCTGCCAACCTTTAGTTGATTATATCACCGCTAGAGGTGGCAAAGTGTGCTTAAATGCCCCTTTAAAAGAGATTCTCTTAAATGAAAATGGCGCAGTTAAAGCCTTCTTAATGCGCGGTTTAGATGGCGGGGAAGATTATCTTTTTGAAGCCGATCTTTATGTGTCTGCGATGCCTGTAGATCCCTTAAAAGTTTTACTGCCTAAACCTTGGCAAGAAGATAAATTCTTTCAAAAATTAGAAGGATTAGAAGGGGTTCCCGTCATTAATTTACACCTCTGGTTTGATCGCAAACTAACCGACATCGATCATTTATTATTCTCCCGTTCACCTTTACTCAGTGTTTATGCTGACATGAGCAACACCTGTAAAGAATACGCCAACCCCGATCGCTCGATGTTAGAATTAGTTCTCGCTCCCGCTCAGGATTGGATTAGCAAATCCGATGAAGAAATTATCGCCGCCACGATGAAAGAATTAGAAAAACTCTTTCCCCAACATTTTACTGGCGATAATCCCAGTCAATTGTTAAAATATCATCTGGTGAAAACTCCCCGATCGGTTTATAAAGCCACCCCTGGCCGACAAGCTTATCGACCTTCTCAGAAAACTCCGATCGAGAATTTTTATCTCGCCGGTGACTATACCATGCAAAAATATTTAGGAAGCATGGAAGGAGCGGTTTTATCGGGGAAATTAGCGGCAGCAGTGATCAGCAAAGATCACCCCGCAGCACCGCTAAACCCGAATAAAACCCAATCCACACCAGTGTCCAGCGCTCGTTAATTCTCTGGCTAGGGACTAATGACGAAAATGGCCTTGAGTGAGACAATGCTATATCATTAGCCACAGTTCGCCGTTAATCTAAGTCAATCATTCCGCCCCAGCAGAATGCTCCAATTGCCAAAACCGACCCACCCCACCAAACCCCTCGTCTCCCTTGCGGAGTCCTACGAACTCTGTCGCCGGATTACAGAGAAGTATTCCAAAACGTTTTATCTCGGTACTCTCCTGATGCCGAAAGCAAAACGTCAAGCGATCTGGGCAATTTATGTCTGGTGTCGTCGTACCGATGAACTGGTCGATGGTCCCCAAGCCTGGTTAACTACCCCTGAAACCCTCGATTTATGGGAAAAACAGCTAGAAACTGTCTTTTCTGGGGTTGCCCTTGAGGATGCCGATGTCGCTCTCGTGGATACTCTAGAAAAGTTCCCCATGGATATCCAACCCTTTCGGGACATGATCGCCGGGCAACAGATGGACCTCTATCGCAGTCGTTATCAAACCTTTGATGAACTAAAACTGTACTGCTATCGGGTGGCGGGAACGGTGGGGTTAATGTCCAGCGCGGTGTTAGGATTGGAAGATGGCGATCGCTCGGCTCCTTGGCGACGCAATCAAAGCGTCTATATTCCCCAAGAAGAAGCGATCGATCTCGGTATTGCCAATCAATTAACCAATATTTTGCGGGATGTGGGGGAAGATGTCCATCGTGGGCGGATTTATCTACCTTTAGAGGATTTAGAGCGTTTTAACTACAGCGAAGACGATTTACTCAAAGGGGTTAATGATCACCGTTGGCAGGCGTTAATGCGCTTCCAAATTGAGCGCGCTCGTTATTACTACGATTCCGCCGAAAGGGGGATTCGCGCCCTTAATCCCGATTCCCGTTGGCCGGTTTGGGCGGCTTTACTGCTTTATCAAGGCATTTTAGACGTAATTGAAGCAAATAATTATGATGTCTTCGCCCGTCGTGCCTTCGTGCCTTTAGCCAAGAAAATGCTCTATTTACCCGTGGCTTGGTTGCGATCGCAAGCCTTATAAAGATGCGACGGGTTTTGTCGCTTGGCGACTCCACCCATCGAGTCTTAACTAGGGTTGGCTGAAAAAGTCTTTCCTGGGGGCAGGGTGTGGGGTGTGGGGTGTGGGGTGTAGGGTTTTACCCATTTTCATCTGGTAAACTACCTAATTTTCAGGGAAAAAGTCCCTGAATTCTCCCCCTGATCACTACCATATCTGGTACTTTTTGACCTCCCCAAAGTCTAAAAGTCTTACCCAACAAGGTTTTTAGATTTATTCAGCCAACCCTAACTATTAACTTTTCCCAATTCAGCTGCTCAACTTGGGTTTGCTTTTTCAGCGCGATTTAGGAGTCACCAACCAGAAAGGTCCGGTTTCCGTGCAGGGAACATCTCGATCGGTTTCGTAAACCACAAGGCCATCTTGCCGATCCAAAACCAGGGCTTCTCCTAGACGGACGTAGGATATAAATGGGCCGAGATAGCGGACAATAGGCTCATCGCTACAGGCTGGCAATACCCGATCGTTAAAATACTCGCACCCCACATCCTCGACGCTTTCATAGTAGCGGATGCTGAGATCATCGATCGCTTTCCCCGGAAAGCGGTCTTGGATAGCTGACCGGAGAAATTCTGGCAGCGGTCGATCGGGCGATAATAATGTGGCAGATTTCATGGCTTTTCCCCCTAAAACTAAAGGAAGCGGGAAACTCTGACAAATGTCTATCCTCTCGGAACTATTCGCTTCCGCTCCCCACCTGGTCAATTTTTTACTAGGGATGGGATCTGGCGCAGGGAGTCCCCTTGTATTCATTGTAACAAATTTCTCCGCAAAGGTTCAGGGCGATACGGTGAGAACAGTTTTTCTTGATTTTTCGTTACAAAGATTGACAAATTTATCCTTTTATTTTGGCGATAATAATAATGGCGTTGCTTAACCGAGGTATAAATACTATCGCTCTTGGAGGGAGTCTGGCAAAAGTCTTACAGTCTCTAAACTCTAGCTCTCTTATGGGGTAAGCCTTCAAGCTATCGCTAACTAACAGAAACCCGAAATTTGAGTTTTTATTAGAAAAAAAGTTAGCGATCACTTGTCAAGCAAGAGTTTCAGAATCTAGATTCGGTCAGGGATTTCCGAAAGTTCCAGAAGAACGCTATAGCGGTTCTCACACCTGTGTGGCACAGCTAAACCTTTGCTGGGTAAGCTTTTTAACATCTATAATGTACCTCTTGCAAACAGGAAACGCTATAATTTGGCACATATCCACAAGTTAGCTTAGTCCGAGGTTTTAAAAATTGCCTAGAGGACAATTCATAGTTAAAATCGGCAACGCCTCCTCCCAATACTAATTTTCAATAATCTTTTCTTAAGGAGTTTATTTCTCATGACACATCAACATATCATTCTCAAACTCAATGATGGAATTTTCGATACTAAACCGGAAGTCGTTAACGAAGTCAAACGGCTGCAACAAACCCTAAAAGATTGGGGAACTTTAGCGGCAAACGAATCAATAGATGGAAAGTTCGGACCGAAAACTGACGAAGCCGTTAAGCGTTTTCAAGGGAAACACTCTCTCACACAGGATGGTATAGTGGGTCGAAATACCTGGGCGGCACTCTTGAAAGTGCCACTATCAGAAATAGATATTATCCCTCGCCCCAGTGGTGGCACAGGTCAGGGGAATTCACCATTTTCAGGAAATAAAGGGATAATTCACAATGAACTGATAAGTCATGGATTTTCTCCTGTACAATGTGCAGCAATTTTAGGGTGCTGGCAGCAAGAATCTTCGTTTAATCCACGCGCAGAGGAAGGCCCGCCACCAAAGGGATTAGGATTAGCTCAATGGAGTTTTGACCGACGGAAACTTGTACCTGCATTCACGAATAGTGTGGCTACTGACATTCACAATCAAGTCGATCTTTTCGTTCAGGAATTAAATACTACAGAAAAAAAAGCTGGACAGATTTTACGTTCTGCCATAACTCTAGCACAAGCAATGCAGGGAATGAAAGAGTATGAGCGATTCGGAATTGCGGGAAATCGCGAAAAGTTCGCAAAACAAATCTTAAAGGAACTCACATAGTCATCAGTAAGCGATGCTCGGTTTTTGAAGTTCTCTAGATTTGCTCTGCTGACAAAACTATAGGAGAGGGAAATAATAGTGTGTAGTTTACTAAGAAATTAACTCTAGTTCTAACAAAGTTATTATAATCATCTCCTGATAAGCGAAAAGTCAGACTATTACCATAATATGAAATTAACGTTCCCTGATGTGAAATCAACATTCCCTTTAACGGCAATTCTCATTTTTTTGAGTGTTCCGACCTTTTCCCTCAAATCACAAGCTGCACCTCCACCTACTAAAGTAGGACAGTGTAGCAACACTTTTGTTTCTAAGGTAATGACTAGATTACAAGATGCAGTTACCAAGAAACCGATCTTGGGTTCGGGAACATCAATTGAATTTACTAACGGAATCTATCTGGTTTCTTATGACACGGTTCCTGAAGCCGAATCTTCCAAGCCCAGAGATCCAGTAAAATTGTGTTTAATTTCAATTCCGAAAAACTGCCCTCCTGGTGACAATCGAGGAAAAGTTTATACCGTAACTAACCTCAGAACCAAAAAAACATTCACGCTCCCAGATTCTCAGCATAGTTGTGGAGGAGCATAAACAGGTTTATTTTTCAATCCTCTAAACTATTCTAATTTTAACTTACTCTAACTAAGGAGAACAAAAAAATGCCTTTTACCGCCAAAGTGATTACAACTAATGAATGGGGATCAAGACCAGCCGGTCCCTTTGATAAAACAGTGCCTAAATTTATCGTGATTCACCATACCGATAATCAGAATCCCCCTAACGATTCCTCAAAGGGAACAATAGATGGAGCTAAACAATTAGCTCGTGATATTCAAAAATTTCACATGGATAGTAGAGGCTGGAGTGATTCTGGACATAATTTTCTGAATACAACTGGAGGAATTCTTCTAGAAGGAAGACATGGAACTCTTGATGCAGTCAAACAAGGAATGTGCGTTCAATCTGCCCATGCTCGCCAAGACGGAAACCGACTTGCTGGCGGTAATAAGTGTCCTGGAATTGAAAATGAAGGCAACTTCATGACTTTTCACATGGGACAAAAACAGTGGGATAGTTTAGTAGAATTATGCGTTTCTTTATCTAGCTCTTGCAACATTAGCCCCAAGAATATTCGAGGACATCGAGAGTTTAGTAATACTGATTGTCCGGGGGATTGGTTATTTAGTCAATTACCTCGTTTACGACAGGAAGTTGCTAATAAATTAGGTAGCACAGTTGAAGAAGATGAACCCTTACTTAAACTAGGTTCAATTGGTCAAGATGTTATTGAACTTCAACAAAAACTAACAGATAAAAGCTTTTCTCCGGGGGCAATAGATGGAGATTTTGGAGAAAATACCAAGCAAGCTGTTATTGCTTTTCAACGTTCTGTTGGACTAACTGCTGATGGTATTGTTGGACCTCGTACTCGCAAAGCTTTAGGTTTATAGGCTTAATTTGATGTGTAATTAATTCTATCGAGGTACTTATGACTAGAAAATTTATCGCCTGTAAACAACAAGTCTTCAATCGTGGAGTACCCCCTGATTCGTTTCTGAATGAATTGATCGATTGGGCCAAGCAAGCTCCAGATGATATCTTCACGCCGAATGATAAACACGACATTTACTCCAACGTCAAACCAGAACTCGGACCTTGGCAAGGTGTCCTACACCGCAAGGCAGTCATGCTGGAGGTACTGAGGGTGCTTGGCGGCTTCGAGAGTTCATGGAACTGGAACGAAGGAAGGGACACGACGAATCCTGACTCCAACACCCCTTGCTCGGAAGAAGCTGGAATTTTTCAATGCTCAGGCGATTCGATGGATTTTGACCCTAGCTTGAAAAAGTTGCTCAAAGATACTTCTGGCAAGACGGATTGCGAGACGTTTATCAAAGTCTCGAAAAGCAACCACAAATTCGCTATCGAGTATTGCGCCAGACTTCTGCGGTTTACCGTCAACCATCACGGACCTGTAAAACGAAAGGAAATTAATCCTTGGTTGAAACGCAATGCGGTGGTGGAGTTTCAGGGTTTTCTATCTGATTGAATTTCTGTAAGGGGGTACTAACCCCCCTCAATTTCAAGCTGACGACAAGGAGACTACTCCATGAAAAATCGGCGTTGCTGAATCAAGGTATGAATGCCAACTGTGCAGGTTCCCGTGCAAAAGTTAGTTTGGCTCTAGGTTTTAAAAATACTAGAAAAGAAGATTCATATCTCAAATCAGCAACTCCAGAAGTGGTTTAGTAGTGCCGAATTCTCGTTCCCAATCATTTAGGAGGTAGGAAAGATGACAATTTATGTCACCCGCGAGGGAGATAAACTGGTGGCCGATTCCCCACTGGAATTGGTGGAAAAATTACAACAATGTCAGGGGAGAATGACGGAAACAAGACAGGAATTCATGACTCGGATGGCTGCACAGATGGTGGCCAGCCAAGGCGTTACTGTTCCTATCACCGATCCAGAGAATTTTATCGCCGAGCTAATCCATAACGATTTTCTCAGCGTGGTGGACAGTATTGATGGCTGAAAGTCGGCCGGGGAATTGACGGCAAAACTTCGCCCCTAGGGTTTCTAACACTCAACCCCACTACCCTAGGTCAAAAAGCAAAATTTCCGAGTCTTCTAGAGATTGAATAGCCAAAGAAGTTTCCTCGCTAATTGCCGCTCCATCCCCCGCTCGTAAATGCACGCCATTTAGGGTTATTTGCCCTCTAGCCACTTGTAACCAGCCATAACGACCGGAAGCTAAGGAATGAGTCAGGGACTGGCCTAGGGGCAGAATTCCTGCGTAGAGATTAACGTCTTGATCGACTTTAACCGCGTTACCGGCACCGGTGGGAGAGGCGATTAATTGTAGGGTATGGGGAGAAAATTCGATCGCTTTTTGTTCATAACTGGGTTCTAGATTTTTTTGGTCGGGAATAATCCAAATTTGCAGAAGATGGAGGGGATTAGTGGCAGAATGATTAAATTCACTGTGTTTTATCCCCGTTCCTGCGCTCATCCGTTGAATTTCACCGTGTCGAATCACGGAACCAGTGCCGAGACTGTCTTGGTGTTCTAGTTCTCCCGCCAAAACATAGGTTAAAATCTCCATATTCTGGTGTCCGTGGGTGTGAAATCCTTTTCCCCCAATCACTTTATCCTCATTAATAACTCTGAGACTCCTAAAATTAATCTGTTGGGGATCATAATATTGGGCAAAAGAAAAAGTATGATAGGTATCCAACCAACCATAGTTAGCGTGGCCTCTTTCCTCCGCTTGGCGTATAGTAATCATCAGTTTTCCTCTTTTTTATCTCTATATTCCTAGTATATGAAATCTTGCCAAAAATGAGCAGTAGGCACTTAAAATTCAGATAGTTACTTTAGCTGCTTTTTTAGCACCAAAAGCCTCCTATTGGGAGCTTAGGAAGAATGTAGTTACTTCTTAGAGCAGAGCAAATCATACTAAATCTGGTTATTAAAGACTGATTATTTATTACCCCTTTTGCCTGTTCTCATAAGTAGGCTATACGCAACGGATTTAGTATCATCTCGAGAATTGGCAAATATAGCTCGATTTTTGTTTAAGCTGTACTGCATTAAATTGCGTATTGAATAATTTAGTACAAATGCTCAAATTTCTTCTCCCTGCTTCCTTTCCCCCTCTCCCTGGCAGTCTTAAAGAGTTATTTAGATAGTCAACAGCTTATGATTGCGGTAAAAAACCCTAACTATAGCATTTGGGCAGGTTACTTCATAAGTTGCAGTTCAGCTTGCTTGATCAAGATTTCAGGTCAAACTTAAACCAAATCTCGCCAATCTATCCCTAAATCTTGTAATTTTTGAGCCATCTTTTCCGCTACTTCTTCAGGGGGGGGAACGAGTTTACCTTCAGGGGTAAAAAAGCGTAATTGGCTGTCATGAACCCCTAAAAATAATTCTAACTGTTGACTCCATAACCAACCCTGTTCATTCGCTGCAATTTCTTCGTATTTTCCTGCCATCAACTGAAACCCCTTAAATTCTAAACTGGTGGGATCAAACCAGAAATAGTTAGGAGTCCGGAAAGTTTCCTGATAAATTTCTTTCTTGAGACCTCGATCGGTTTCTGCCGTTGAATCAGACAAAATATCGATGATGACATGGGGATATTTGCCATCTTCTTCCCACACTACCCAACTTTTACGCGGTTTTCTTGCTACTCCCAAAACCACAAAAAAATCAGGACCCCTAAAATATTCTGATTTACGTTGATTGGGACTGTAATAAATAGTCAGATTACCAAAAGCATAGAAATCTTGGCGGTCTTTCCATAATAACTCTAGTGATTGGATCAAAAGCATCAATTGACGCAGATGTAACTCTGTTTCCATAGGGGGTTCATCACTCAGTAAATCACTTTTGGGAAAGATAATTTTCTTTAACTCATCTTCAACAATAACCATGACAACCACTCAATTATTTAACCTTCCCTATTTTAGCTCTTCAGTAGAACGTTCTACTGTTTCCTATCAACCTAATCGTTTAGCAGGATTACGACGCTTTGCCATAGCGATTACCTTTCTCAATATTTTAGGTCATACCGGCCTTAGATTTGAACAATCTTCGGCCTGACAGGGGGACAAGAAGGCTGAAATCCATATATCGTAAGCTTTTCATGGTTTTAGCTCGAAAAAGTTTGCCGCACCATCTCTCACTTATTAATAATAATTCCTAGTAAGCTCGCTCCTATCCCTAGTTCTTTCGTTAGCTTTTTGCCTAGAATCGCTAGATCTATTTCTAGTGAGAGAAGCCAGAAGCCTTTGTTAGCAAGTTTTCTAGCTCGCTTGTCCCCCTGTCAGTTAAAAAGCCTGAATCAATTTTATAACCAACGTCGGGCTAAGTTACAATCTCTGTTAAAAGGCAATCGTCAAAGTTCCCAGAGAATTTGCCGTTTAACTCGCTGTCGTAATCAGAAAGTAGATGATTATCTTCATCAGGCTAGTCGTTATTTAGTTAATCTCTTAGTTGACCAAGAGATAACAACTTTAGTAATTGGGAAAAATGACGGTTGGAAACAAGAAGTGAACTTAGGAAAAGTCAACAATCAAAAATTTGTGACCATCCCTCATGCTCGATTAATTGAGATGATTAGTTATAAATGTCAATTAGTAGGAATCTCTGTGATTATTCAAGAAGAATCCTATACCTCCGTTGCTAATTTTTTGAATTTAGAGCTGCTACCAGTGTATGGACAAACAACTGAAAAGCCAGTGTTTTCAGGAAACTGAATTTCGCGAGGGTTATATCGTACAGATAAGGGGATTCTGGTTCAATCTGATGTCATGGGTTCCTACAACATTTTGCGAAAAGCATTCCCAAATGCGTTTAACCGCTATGGGATAGAGAGGTGCGTAGTTCACCCAAGGAGAATTAATCTCTCGAAGTAAAAGTGAAGGGAATTTCTGAAATGGAATTCAGTCTGTCTATATTTGACTATACTTTTACTAACTATAGTTACTTTAACAAAATAGTCCTAAAAGTCTTTCCCAGTAAACATTTCACGATTCCATAGGCAAAAATTATCACAAAAAGTCTAGAAGATACAAACTTTTTCAGCAAACCCTAATTAGTTGTCGTAACAATTGTCGTCAGAAGCGGGTAACGCGACTCGAACGCGCGACATTCACCTTGGGAAGGTGACGTTCTACCACTGAACTATACCCGCAAAACTATTCCTAATCATAGCATTGACCCCCCGACGAGAGCAACTGCTCTAGGCTGTTTTTCATCATCGCGCCGGTTTGTCCAGAAACGCTAAACTGTAAAGCTTCCCGATAGACTCGCCGCCGGATGATCAAGAATATTCACCGTCCCACCAGAAGACTCGACTTCCCCTTTGACAAAAGACCATAACCTCTGCTGTAGGAGGGGTTAAGACAATTTCTGATGCTCCGTTACTGGGTACCAATCAACGCCTTCTGTTGCGGAGAAGTCGGTCGAGTTATCTTAGAAAAACGATAACTTCCCTCTCTAATCGCACATTCTACCATATTCAGGTAAATCGTCTCTAAGTCCCCCAATAAAGTCCGAAAACTATTTCTAGGGATCTTCCCTTGATTCTGTTCTTTTCTCTGTTTAGATTGCACCGATTCACTGCGCCTCGGTTTAATCACATTCAGGGAACTATCATCAATTTATTCATCCTCAAATAGTCAAGGAGCTAGAGATTGTTTTCAATGCCATTTGTCGATAATATCACCGGGTAATTTTGAGAAGTTGGCAAGGTTTCTTTTAAAATGCCTCTGAGCTTGGACAGGAATTTAGGGGGTATTTTCTGACAAAGAATCACTATAATTAAATAAAAATGGTACGCTATTTTTTCCCGATCCATCCATGACTAAAACCCGGGGCATTTGCGCTCCACCTTCGCGCCAAGCTTCGATCGCTTCTTTCTGTAAAACCAATCCTCCTCCCTGTTCTTTTAAAGTTTCTGCTAATAGTCTTTGTGCCTCAGCTTTCCCTTTAGCGCGATTAACTTCTGCTTGGGCCTGTTGTTCCGCTTCTTGGGTGATATAAACGGCTCTTTGGGCGCGTTGTTCTGCGATTTGTTTATCTTCGACAGCCCGGGCAAATTCCGGAGAAAAATTCAAATCTACCACACTGGTATCTAAGACTAGAATACCATACTTTTCTAACCGAGTCGATAGGGCATTATCAAAGTCTTCTTTTAACTCACTGCGTCGAGTAATTGCCTCCTCTACGGTTCTTTTAGCGGCGGCAATTTTAAAGGATTCTTGGGTTTGAGGGGCGATAATTTTAGCGACAATATTTTGCAGGGTGCCTTGGGTTCTTCTAATGGCCACTACTTGGGTCGGATCGAGACGAAAATTAATCGCAAAACTAGCAGATAAATCCTGTAAATCTTTAGTGGAACTTTGGGCGGGAACTTCAAATTTTTGCACCGTAACATCGTAGATATCGACACTAGAGACAAAGGGAGGTTTAAAGTGCAATCCCTCCAATAAAACCCCGTCCTTAGCCTTTCCTAAAACACTTAAAACCCCCGCTTGTCCGGGAGTGATAATCACATAGGCATTAAAGGCCGCTAAAATTACAATAGCAGCTAATAATCCCCCGATCAGGGAAAGTAAATTAATAGCATCTTTTTGGTTCATAGTTTATACTCCTTGACGAGCGACTAAAGCGAGAATTTTTGTTGCGATCGCTTGATTGACAGGCATCACTGACAGACGATTTCCTGTCCTTACTAATAATAATTCATCGGCGGTAAAATTTTGTTTTAAAATTCCTAGGGGCAGCAGTTGGGGAAAAAGGCGATCAAACTCAACTTTAACCGTCCACCAGCGTGGGGAATCTGGAGAGGATTTGGGATCATAGTAGGGACTATCGCGATCGAATTGTGTGGGATCGATCATATCGGTTTCCACTACGCGCATCAAGCCGACAATCCCCGGCGGGGTCGTATTAGAATGATAAAAAAAGGCTAAATCTCCCCGCTTCATCTGACGGAGAAAATTGCGGGCCTGATAATTTCGCACTCCCTCCCAAATAGTTTGACCATCTTTTTTAAAATCCCCGATACTATAGACATTGGGTTCCGATTTCATTAACCAGTAATTTAAATTCATCATTTATAGTTGTTATTAATTCAAATAAGCTCAAAAATATTTTTAGCCGTTCCTGTCAGCCTTGTTGCCATAGGATTAAATATAATTCACTTTAGCTGCTTTTGTAGTTCTACTCAAACAATTACTGAGAAGAATGTATCTAAAAATACTTTTGTTAGCGGCAATTTTTAAGGACTATGAGCGTTCAAGTCTAGCTATTCTTGGCAACCGTCAGTTTTTCCCCACAGCTAAAAATAATTTATTCTCCACTATTAAATCGCTAAAATAAGCTGTAAAATAGGATACATTGCCCTAAAAATCTCTAGCCAATAAATAGATTATCGGTGTTCCAAGCCACTCGCCGCCGTTTAGCCTTATGGTACACTGTTGTCACTGCCATACTACTGCTTTTTCTCGCTACGGGAATGTATTTTTATGTGCGGCATACCCTAGTGGATCGCATTGATGATACCCTTAAACACATCATTGAGGTGGTAAATCGTTCCCTCGTGATCGAATCGATTCCCCCGAACCAAGGACGTTATCGCGTCGATCCCCTCGCAAGTTTTCCCAGTCAGGGTAAATCCGTGGAGGACGATCATATAGATTTGGAATGGTTCGATCCCCAAGGTAATCTAGTTTGGTCAACTCTGCCCGAATCCTTAGATATTCCCCTCCATCCCCACCGTCAGGGGGAAACTATTCGCTTATCCGATGATCGTCTGCTGCGACAAATAACCGAAAGGGTGGAAATCGATCATTATGTTTTGGGATATCTGCGGGTAAGTCATCCTTGGTTTGAGGTGACAAAACCAATTAGACAGCTATTATTGGATTTAATCGTCGGAATTTGCCTGATGATTGCCAGTGTCGCCGGGATTGGTTGGTTTTTGTCCGGTTTAGCCATTCAACCGGTAAAAGAGTCCTATCAGAGTTTAAAACAATTTACCGCCGATGCTTCCCATGAATTACGCAATCCGATCGCCACTATCCAAACTAACGTGCAAATGGCGATCGCTTATCCCCAAACTGGCGATCAACGCTTGCAGGTGATCGAGCGTTTAACGGAAAGATTGGGCAATTTAGTCAATGATCTGCTTTTTTTAGCCCGTTCTGATAGTGGCATCGTCCAACCGATCGAGCAAGCTGTACCTTTGGATGCTTTATTGATGGAAGTGGTGGAAGAACAGCGTTTAATCGCCGATAAGCAGGGAATTTGCCTCTCTTTGTCGATTGTGGAACCGAACCAAGAGGATTTTTCCTACAGCGATGAAATGTTTACTATGGAGGGAGATTGGGATCAATTAGCTCGTTTATTCACAAATTTAATTTCTAATGCCCTAAAACACGCTTTTTTGCCCGAATCTGAGCCTAAAAATGTGGCAGTGGAATTGGAAAAAAGTAAACGCGATCGACAATCGGTGTTACTGGTGCGCGTCAAAGATAACGGAATCGGGATTCCCGAGGCTGCTTTGTCCCATATTTTCAATCGCTTTTATCGTCTCGATCCCGCACGGCAAAATTCCGCCACTTCCGGGGGAACAGGATTAGGATTAGCGATCGCTTTAGCGATTACCCTCAGTCATCATGGACAAATTAGCGTCGAAAGTCAGATCGATCGGGGAACAATCTTCACCGTCACCCTACCGAAAAGCCATCAACGGGAGAAAAAAACCGAAAAGTCAGAAGCTTGACACTTCTGACTTTTTTGCATACCCCCAAGGGAATTCGAATCCCTGTCGCCTCCGTGAAAGGGAGGTGTCCTAGGCCACTAGACGATGGGGGCTTGGATTTCAGACCTTTTTAAATATAACAATAATCTTTCCTAGAGTCAAGGGTTTTGGCAAAAATTTTTTTTATCCCGCCCTTGCACAATAGGATAGTCTAAATGAAGATGTTATCGCCCAAAATCCATGGCTGCCGATCCCTATAAAAGCCGACTGTTCAACCTGATCAACCGTCGCTTGATCCGTCTGAAAGATAACCTCGGCCGCGTTTCCCGTCGCGGTCAAAATGCGATCGCTCTTGCCCTGCAAATAGCCATCTATCCCGTCTATTTACTGATACAATCCCTGCGGGTGACGGCTAATCAATTGGGGAACAGTCTCCAGAAACAATTATCACCCCCCGGCAAAGAGGGGACGGATGCGATCGAAGAATTTCTACAGAGCTTATCTGACCAAGAAACGCCATTTATTGGCATAGCAGCCGATCTAGAGGATCAAGCTTTAGTTTTCGTCACTAACGATCACCAGACTGTTAAAATCACCGATAATCAAACCCAAAGACAAATAGAAAAACAAATTAGGACGGCACTGGCTAACTACGCCCTCGAAAAACGGAAAATTAAGCGATTAAATCGTCAATATCCGCCTTTATTACCAAATTTTACCGATAAAAATCCTGTCTTGCCTCCGATCCGTTGGTTTTGGAACCTACTACGCTGGGAACAACAGGGACGGATAGCGATCGCGATAAATCTCTTCCAAGAATCCCATCTCGTCAAAACCCCGACACCACCCTCCTTACCACTGCCTAATTTAAATTCTCAAGCGATTTTAGAAGTTATTGACGAAAAATTAGCAATTTTCGAGGCTAAATTTCTCGCTATCTCCCCCGCAATCCCCAGCAGTTTGAGCCACACCTCTAAACCCCCTTCCGATCTCGTTAACCAGTCCCCGAATCTGGAGAAAAATTCCTCCTATCTCTGGCGACTTTATTGGTTAATTTATGCGGCGATCGAGCATTTCTGGGCAAAAGAGAAGAATAATTTAGAATATAGTGCTGATTCCCCCGCTTTATCGGCAAAATATCCCCTAAGTCTTCCTAATTCTCTGCTGATCACCTTCAAGCAACGTCTCCAGGATTGGCTAGAAAAACAAACCCAAGCGGATCCCTTCACGATCGGCAAACTCATCCAAGCGGCGATCGATCACTTTTTTTCCTCTCGCCAATCCCTGACATTTTCCGCCGTCAGCGAGCAAAATTGGCTAGAATCCGCCGATATCTTGGCTATTTCTCCCCAAGACTCCGAAAAACCCCGCCTTAATCCCGCTTATCCCCTTCCCCAGTCCCCAGTCACCACAGCCGAGCCTAGTATCACAAAAAAAGCTTTTAGTCAAGAAAAACAAAATAAATCTTTACAAAAAATCCCCCCGGCCGCCGCTGAAATTACTGCCAGAGAATCTCCCCCCGCCACCCAATTAGATCCCCGCTATGCTAAGGAGATAATTCAACCAATTAACGAGGAATGGTTAGAAACCGAATCAACCCCCGTCGGCTACGTTAAACACCCCTTAGAACGGATTTTAGAGGGATTAGATGCGATCATTTTATGGGTAGAGGAATTGGTTATTAAAATTTGGCGTTGGTTGCGGTATGATCGACGCATTTCTAAATTACTCAAACGCAAACGCTAAATCGATCGAGCGATTTTGGGTATAGTTGATCGGGTAGTCTTTCTGTTGTGAGAAACTTGAGACTATCTTTAGGGACTTATACCAATTTTCTAAACTAGCGGCAGAGATGGCTAGTTAAAAAAGGCACTCAACTGACCGATATTATCCTATGGGAATGCACCACCGTTTTATTGCTTTTGATAGTCCCTTCGATTAGTCCCAAACCCTATCAAACACCGAAACCAACTTTAAAGTAACCAGAAAACTAGGCTTAGGAAAACAATAATTAAGGGTGATGCTAAATCCGGTTATTTAAAGAATTATTTATTGCTTCTATTGCCTATTGCCTGTCCTGATATGTAGCCTATACTCAATGGATTTAGTATCAGTTATCTTAAGGGTGAGTTAGGAAGTCTCTGGTTTTAGGGAACGGGCAACGGGGAACATGAGCCAGTCGTCTAGAGATGAGACAAATTAGGTTACACTTCATCTGTAGAAGAAACGCTGTAACCTAATTCCGATGATGGCTGTACTTTCTGACCTATTTTCGGTTCTGTGCCTGCCAACAATCTTTTAATATTACCCTGATGACGAACAATCACATAGATTCCCCCCATCAAACTAAATAAAATATAGGGGAGAGGTTGACCCAAAACAATCATTAAAATATTGACCACCAGCGCCCCAATAATTGAACCTAAAGAAACAATCCGGAAAAGTGCCAGAATAACTAAAAAACTCGCCAAAGTTCCGCAAGCCACTAGGGGATTCATCACTAATAAAACCCCTAAACTGGTGGCGACGGATTTACCACCACTAAAATTCAAGAAAATCGATTTACTATGACCGATGATTGCTCCCAATGCTGCCCCGATAATTAACCAATAATACCAACTTTCTGGGAGAAGATTGACATCAATAAAATATAGTCCTCGTGCCAGGGCTACCGCCGCCATTCCTTTTAACATATCAATTAATAACACCGTCGCCCCGGCAGTTTTTCCCAGAGTTCTCAACACATTGGTGGCCCCGGTGGAACCGGAACCATAGTCACGAATATCGATACCTTTGCTGTATTTACCGATTAAATAACCCGTGGGAATTGAACCGAGCAGATAGGATAAAAGTAAGATAGTAACACTGATAAGAATCGGAATAAGCATAAATTAAACCCAATTTTTAGCAAGAGCGAGCGCCGTCATCAGTGTATCAGCCCGAAGACAAAAAACACTCACAGGGAACCATAGACGGGAATTGCCGCCCCGCGCAAGTCTTTCGCCCCTTCCCCCGCTAGAAAACAGATCACCTCGGCTAGAGATTGGGGACTTACCCAGTCCTTGGCCTTTGCCTCTCCCATCGCTTCCCGGTTGCTCGGAGTATCGATAACACTTGGCAAAACCACGTTAGCGGTAATATTAGTCTGTTTGGTTTCTTCTGCGATCGCTTGGGTTAAAGCCACTACCGCCGCTTTCGAGGCACAATAGGCGGCCAAATTTGCCCCCGGTTGTACGGCACCACGAGAACCGATAGTGACGATACGACCATAATTATGAAGTTTCATCGAGCGTAAACAGTGTTTACACAGTAAAAAAGTGCTATGGAGGTTTAAATCAAACATTTTTAGCCAATCTTCATAGCTAAACTCCTCCGTCGCCCCCATGGTAAAACCCCCGACTAGATGAATTAAAACATCGACCCGACCGAGATCATCAATTAATCTGGACACGGCAGTTTCTTGGGTTAAATCCACCCTGACAAAGCGAATACGCTCAAATTCCGCCGCACTCAGCCGAGATTTCAGACGACCTACCTCCCTTTCCTCCCGATAGGTCATGGTTAGATGACCGCCATGGTGTAAAACCGCCGGAGTGACTCCTAAACCCAGTCCCCCCGTACCGCCGGTCAGCAATACCCGTTTATCTTTCATATTGATTGATAGATAGTCGATCGCTCCAATTATAGATGATTTAACGGGACAATTGGGCAATATTACCGCCTTTCTCGCCAGACTAGGATTCCTTCATCGCTTGTTTTTTCTCCGCCTTCAGGTCGCGACTGCTGGCGGCGGCAATTTCCGCATCCATCAGGGTGCGTCCGGTGGCCGCCAGATAGACATCATCGAGACTAGGACGGGATTGGGCCATGCTAAACACGGGTAATCCCGATTCGGCTAGGGTTTGTTCAATTTTGCTTAAAGGATTGCTATTGGCCGTGACGATGAGATTCAGGGAGTTACCCTGGGCGGTATTAACGATTACTTCCTCGACAAAAGGCAGACGGGATAATAATTCTTTCGCTTGGAAAGCCTCTTCCTCTGGGGAAAATTCTCGCACTTTCAGGGTAATGCGATCGCCACCCAGTTGCTCCTTCAGTTGTGAGGGGGTACCGCGAGCGATGACGATACCATTGTCGATAATTGCCAAGTTATCGGCCAAAGCGTCAATTTCTTCGAGATAATGGCTGGTAATTAATACACTGGTTCCGGCCGCCCGCAATTGTCGCAGAAAATCCCAGACAATCAAACGACTTTCGATATCGAGTCCCACAGTCGGTTCATCCAGCACCAAAACCTCTGGCTGATGCAGTAATCCCGCAGCTAAATCCAGCCGTTTTTTGATGCCGCCGGAATAGGTCCCCGTTTTTTTGTCCGCGTATTCCTCTAATCCTAAAAGATTTATTAATTCTTTAATTCGATCTCTTGACTTTTGAGCGGGAATGTGATAGAGAGCCGCTTGTAGTTGCAACAGTTCCCGGCCGGTGAGCATTTTATCGAGGGCGACTTCTTGGGCAACGTAACCCAGGCGTTTACGGGCGGATTTGGGGTTATTCAGGGCATCGACACCCCCCACCTCGATTTTGCCGCCATCGGGTTTAGCAAGGGTGCAAAGACAGCGAATCGTGGTGGTTTTCCCCGCACCATTGGGACCGAGTAAACCGAAGATTTCTGCCGCTGCCACGGTAAAGGAGATATCTTTAACCGCTGCTGTCTGACCGTAGGATTTTTTTAAGTTTTCGATCGCCACCGCAAGGGTCATAAGCTGATTTTCGCCCACTTGAGCGAGACAATTTTTTTGTTAACTTTCTCGGTCTATTTTAACCCAGATTCCCCACTTGAAAATCTGGTATTGTAGATTTGATCTGCTCACTGCGCTCTCTGCGGCGGTAATGACTGGCAGCTCAAAGGTTGAGAAGGTGGCACTCGTTGGCAATCCCCACTGATTGCCGATTGTTGGGCCAGGGTTTCCAGTTTAGTCTCAACGACAAGGTGTAAAAAATGGCGGTCCGTTGCATCTTCAATTACCGTAACCGATCAAGGTTCCGATTTTTAACCACAATTTTTCGATAAATTCTCCTTTTTAGCGAAGTTTTTTGTCTCTCGACTGGCAAAATATTCAGCCAGTTTTAAGTAGCTGGTTATAATTAAATTAAAAATGGATTTTAGGTTCGATCCCCCCTGCCCCCCTTGATAAGGGGGGTGCCGATAGGCGGGGGGATCCCCCTTGATAAGGGGGGTGCCGATAGGCGGGGAGATCCCCCTTAATAAGGGGGGCATCTGATAATTTTTAACGCCTACCTACTTAAGCCGGTAGATACTGGTGTTTGTTAGGGAGAGTCAGGAATTTTTTACCTAGATTTTTTAACAGTTCCCGAACCATCAACTCCGAGTGCCTTAATACTGTTCGGGTCAATTTTATTAACTCGATCGAGGAGTAAAAACTAAAACCAATCGGTTTTGGAGAGAGCAAAATTATCCCCAAAACCGCTCCAGATCGACATCGGCTTTGTTGAAATGGAAAACAGGAATTATTCCCTAAAAAACTAGCAACTTTTTTGACTATAATAACGACAAGATTATCAGTATAGTTTTAAACTATCCTAGGATAAGCCCTATCTCGATCGCAGTATATATTTATGAAATTTAGTGAAATTGCCCAAAAATTAAGCCCTTTAGTCTCTGCTCACAGTTTAACTGCCTATCCCGACAGAAATCCCCAAATTAAAGCCATAACTCCCATCGAAACCGCCCTAGTCGATACGATTAGCTATATCGAAGGGGGAAAATTTGCTGCCTTTGTCGCCAAAACTGAGGCTACTGCCCTAATTCTGCCCCTGGATGCCAATTTACAACAACAGGCCGACGAACGCGGTATCGTTTGGTTAGCTAGTGCCAATCCCCGACTTTTATTCGCCCACGCCATCAAATTATTCTATCAACCCTTTCAGCCCCAACCCTACATTCACGCCACCGCCGTGGTGCATCCATCGGCTAAAATCGGCCATAAAGTTGCCATCGGGGCCCATGCTGTGGTAGAAGCGAATGTCATCCTCGGTGATGGGGTGTGCATTCATCCTAACGCCGTTGTTTACCCCGGGGTACATATTGGCGATCGCACAACTCTCCACGCTAACTGTACCATTCACGAACGGGTACAAATCGGCAATGATTGCGTTATCCACAGTGGCGCTGTTATTGGTGCGGAGGGCTTCGGTTTTGTGCCGGTTCCCGAAGGCTGGTTTAAGATGGAACAATCGGGTATCGTGGTCTTAGAAGATGGGGTAGAAATTGGCTGTAATAGCGCCGTGGATCGTCCGGCAGTGGGAGAAACCCGCATCGGTAGCCAGACTAAGATCGATAATCTCGTCCATATTGCCCATAATTGCCAAATTGGCCAAGCTTGCGCCCTAGCAGGACAGGTGGGCATGGCAGGAGGCGTAAAATTGGGCAATCGGGTTATTTTAGCAGGACAGGTGGGCATTGCCAATCAAGCAGCGATCGGGGACGGTGCGATCGCAACCGCTCAGGCTGGCATTCACAACGATATCGGTGCAGGAGAAGTGGTTTCTGGCTCTCCTGCTATGCCTCATAAACTATTCCTCAAGGTAGCAGCCGCTTACAAGCGTTTACCCGAAATCTATCAAGCGGTTAAGCAATTGAAAAAATAGCCCTATTCAGGAGACAGGAGACAGGAGATTATTTCTATTTATTCTTCCGACACCCCACACCCTCTTTCAAGTCAGTAGGATTATTGATTAGGGATTTTTCGATAATGGGTACAACTTGCAGGCGTAACCCAAGTGCTTGCAAAACCTTAAGAACTGTAGCAAACTCACCGATTACCCCGATTCGACAAAGATTTATAGAGACTCTCCCGTCCCAAACCCGTCTCACGAGCAATATGAGTCATCCCTTGAGAACGAGCAATATCGCCTAATGCTGCCACTACTAAGCTAGGATCGCCATCTTCGAGGGCAGCTTCCAGATAAGCAGCGATATCTTCTTTTGTTTTCAAATGATCTGCTGCATCCCAAGGATAAGTCTGAATTGTAGCCATAGAGAACCTCCTATAAGTATTGGGCTAAATCTAATGCTGTTTTGATGTCCCGTTCAAAATCAATCGAATCTAAATTTTAGCCGGTGCTTAAAAGAGGGTGGCTTTCATGCTCCCGTGTTACTATCGGTAATTAGTAATCGGCGAACATAGTGGTGTGAGCTTGTTTACTTCTTATCGTTTACTGTTTACTTTCGAGATACTCATGTTGCTCTTGCGTTATGGTATTACCGTGAGTGCGGTGCTTGGGTTGATTTTCTTGGCTGAATCCTCGGTTAAGGCACAAACTCAGTCCGCTGCCGATTTATTGAAGAAACCCCGACCTACTGCCAATCCAGTGTCTCAATTACCTGGTCCCTCGGCGGCACCGGCAACCACGGAAGCGGATCCCAAAGCCCCTAATTATCTTAATCCTAGTGGCAATCCCCTGATTTTTCCCACCAAACCGGATGAGGTGAATATTAGGGTAGTACAACCGATCACCTTAAATCAAGCGATCGAATTAGCTTTAAAAAATAATCAGACCTTACAGACAGCCCGGGTCGATTTAGAAATCGCTCGCGCCCAATTAAAGGAACAACAGGCGGCCTTATTACCCACGGCCCAAGCGGAAACCAGTCTCACTCAAGCTCAATCGGCAGTTGCCCAAAGACAGAATGAGTTAGCCCGTCAACAGGGAATCCCAGCCACTACACCCGAAGATAGTACCAACTTTCAGGGTAGTGTTCGGATTGTCTATGGGGTTTATACAGGGGGTGAACGGGCAGCCCAGATCAAAAGGGCCGAAAAGGTCATCCGGCAACGGGAATTAGAGGTGGAAACAGTCTCGGAACAAACTCGTTTTGATGCCACCGATGCCTATTATGAATTACAGAGGGGTGATGCCCAGGTAGCGATCTCCCAAGCCTCGATCGAAGATGCTAGTCAAAGTTTACGCGATGCTCAATTATTGGAGCAAGCGGGACTAGGAACCCGATTTGCTGTCCTACAGGCGGAAGTTGACCTCGCTAACGCTAACCAAGACTTAACCCAGGCGATTTCTACCCAACGCATCGCTAGACGGCGACTGGCACAGGTATTGAGTGTCGGTCAGCACATCGAGTTAACCGCTGCTGATGAGATTCGCGAGGCGGGAACTTGGGGCTTAAGTCTTGATGACAGTATCGTTTTAGCCTATAAAAATCGTGCGGAATTAGAACAACAACTCTTACAACGGGAAATTAGCCAACAGGATCGCTCGATCGCCATTTCGGCTGTGATTCCCCAAGTGGACCTTTTGGGCGAGTATAATGTCCTCAACGATCTCAGTGATGAAGCTGGTTTTGGCGATGGTTTTAGCGTCGGCGGCCGGATTCGTTGGACTTTCTTTGATGGTGGCACTGCTTTTGCTCGCGCTCGTCAAGCGGAAAGAAATATCGATCGCGCCGATACGGAATTCTCCCTCCGTCGCAATGAAATCCGCCTTCAGGTGGAGGAATCCTACTATAGTTTGATTTCTAACCAAGAAAACATCAAAACTTCGCAAAAAAGCATTGAATCCGCCACGGAAAGTCTGCGATTAGCCCGTTTACGCTTTCAGGCGGGTGTGGGAACCCAAACGGACGTTATCAACTCCCAACGGGATTTAACCGATGCCAGAAGTCGTTATCTACAGGCGATCGTCGATTACAATAAATCCTTGAATAGTCTCCAGCGATCGATTAGTAATTTACCGGACAATCGTTTGTTTGAAGTGCGTTAATTGTACGATCTATCGAGGTGTGGTGTGGGGAGAGATGGCCAAATCTCCCCTATTTTAACGGGTTTCAATAGATTTCTGGGTTAGGCGATCGTTCCCGTCAGGGGGGAACTAGGACTAGCATAGGACTTAATCGGCATTCTTCCCGCTAAATAGGCTAAACGTCCCGCTTTTGCCGCCATTGCCATGGCTTGGGCCATCATAGCTGGATTGGCCGCCATAGCGATCGCACTGTTAATTAATAAAGCATCGGCCCCCATTTCCATGGCCCGGGCCGCTTCTGAGGGTGTACCGATCCCGGCATCTACCACCACGGGAATTTGGGACGATTCGATGATAATCGCGATATTTGCCTCATTTTTCAGCCCTTGTCCCGACCCAATCGGCGATCCTAGGGGCATAACCGTGGCGCAGCCAGCTTCCTCTAAACGTTTGGCTAAGAGAGGATCGGCGTTAATATAGGGCAGTACGGCAAAACCTTCTTTAACTAATTGTTCGGCCGCTTGCAAAGTTCCGATCGGATCGGGTAATAAATATTTAGGATCGGGAATAACTTCGAGTTTAATAAAGTTATTGTCTTCCTGTCCCAATAATTTGGCCATTTCTCGCCCTAAACGGGCCACCCGAATCGCTTCTTCGGCCGTTTGACAACCGGCAGTGTTGGGTAACATCCAAATTTTAGACCAATCGATCGCCTCTGCTAATCCCTCATGACCGGGTGCGTTCGTTTGTACTCGTCTAACGGCAACGGTGACGATCTGACATTCACTGGCACTAATACTTTCCTGCATAGTTGTCAGATTGGCATATTTGCCAGTCCCAGTCATCAAGCGGGAGTGAAAGGTTTTCCCAGCAATAGTGAGGCGATCATTTTGGGGCGATAAAAGCGCTTGGGGTTTATTCTCAATAATAGTTAAGGACATAGGTGGAATAGTAACGGGTGATGGTTGATTAAAGCGATCGCAGCTAAAATGGGTCAAAATGGGATTAACTTTGTCATTAATCACCAGGTCAGCGATTAAGGAAGCAGTGACAGGAGCTAGTAAAATGCCATTGCGATAGTGACCGGTGGCTAAAATCAGGTTATCACAGCTACTGCGGCCTAAAATGGGTAATTCATCTGGTGTACCCGGACGGAATCCCCACCACATCTCCTCGATTTCCCAGTCAGCTAAAGGGGGATAGAGACGGGTAGCGCGTGCAAAAAGGGTTTGTAGTCCTTGGGGTGTATTGCCAGTTTGCCAGGCGACTTTTTCGGAAGTGGCCCCGATAATTAAACGACCATTGCGACGGGGAACTAGATAGGTTTGCGGACCGAATAAAATCCTAGCTAAGGTCTGGTTAGGGGGCATTTTTACTGCGGCCATTTGACCTTTGACGGGATGGATAGGGAGGGGTAAAAGTTGACTCGTCCAGGATCCCGCCGCTAAAATGTAAATTTTTGCTTCTAATTCCCCAATTGAGGTATAAATACTCTTGACTTTTCCCTGCTTTTGCTGTAATGCGTGGACTTCTACCCCTTGGCGAATTTCTACCCCTAAATTTTCGGCCGCTTGTTGCAGCGCAGTCACTAGCTGCCGGTTGTCCACTTGTCCATCGTCGGGATACCACCAACCACCGATCACATCTTTACCTAGTCCGGGTTGGTAGAGGTGAACTGCATTGCTGTCTAACCAAATTTTATTAACTTCCTCGGTAGTAACGGGCTGCTCTAGCTCGTAAATGGGAGCAAGAATACCACAGGGATAGTAACCGCTGTTTATCCCCGTTAAATCCTCGATTTTGCGGCTCCACTCTGGATATAGCCATCGTGATCGCAGACAAAGATCGAGAAACGGGCCCGGGGGAATGCCTTCTGCATGGGGGGCCAACATTCCCGCAGCCGCACGACTAGCGGCCTGAGCTATATCTCGAACTAGGAGGGTAACTTTTGCCCCGCGCAATTGCAAATCGACGGCGATCGCTAATCCGATGATACCACCGCCCACGATCAAAATTTCGCTAGTTGAGTTCTTGACCCTCCCATGGCTAAAAGCGAGGGATTCTTGGTTCAACGACATGGCTTAAAAATCTAAAGGAAATGTAACCTTGATCCTAACTCGCAATTAGTCAGCCGAGAGGAGGGAGAAGTGAGGCTACTGGCATAATTTAAGCTTAAGATAATTTGTAGTCGATCTTTTCTAAGCTTCCCTTTTTCTTTAGAGCATTATGACTTCCCCTGCTGTCGATCGAGTTTATCAAGGTCAATTCGGAGAGTTTACGATTACGGATAGTGATCGCCTAGGGGTGCGTCTCTACCGTCTGGGTTTAAATTTAGCGGCTTTTAGTTTCGCTGTCGCTACAATTATAGTTCTCACCCGACCGCAATTACTGCCCCTGACTAACCTTTTATACATGGGTTTTTGTCTGGGGTTAGGCATCAGTTTATTGACTATCCATATATATTTAATTCCCCTCCATCGTCTCCTGCAATTTTTTTGGCTAATCGGGGCGATTACTTCCCTAATTTTCAGCCTCTATTCTCACCTTTCTCCCCTAGAATTTGTCTATAACCATCCGGTGAGTTTATTGGGTGTTGGCTTTATTTTTGCTAGTCTCACGGGGATTTATTTCAAAGAAGCTTTTTGTTTTAATCGTCTAGAAACCAAGTTTTTAACCCCTCTAGTTCCCACCCTTTTACTCGGTCATCTTTTGGGGATATTGCCCTTAAATTGGGAAAAGGGGCTATTAATTCTCTGGGCGACTTTATTCGTTATCTTTGCTCTGAGAAAATTAAGCCAACCTCTCCCCAACGATATCGGTGATAAATCGGTCTTTGAACATCTTAATCACTGATAAACTCTCCAGAGATTAAAATCTATTCTAAGATACAGTCTTGCGGGCAAGTGAGTGGAACGAACCACTCCAGACACAAAGGACACAAAGATCGATCACTACTATATAAGTTAAACTGATCGGGTTTCAGCTTTTTGTTCTTTGTCTCTTTCTGGTTTATTCTTGGTCAGTAATCAGTAAACAGTAATCAGTGAAAAGATAGTAAGAAACTTATATTTAATACTGTCACTTAAAACTCAAATCTGATAACTGATAACTGATAACTGATAACTGTTACCTATCTGGAGTCCTCGATGGTAGCCGGATTAGTAGTATTGGCAGTCTTGCTGGTGAACATTTGTATCAGACTAAAACCGACAAAAGCGAGTAAGGCTATGCCACCGATAGTAGCAACAATTTTACCCACGAGATTTTCTGTGCGGGGTTGTTCGGGGGCATCCTCGTTGGGATCCTCCGAATGGGCAAAACGATTGTAGAGGAAATCGAGAGCTTCATTGCGGAGTTCGTAGTAACGGGGATCCTCGGTAATTTGGGAACGAACCCGGGGACGAGCAAAAGGCATCTTTAACACCTCCCCAATTTTAGCGCTTGGGCCGTTGGTCATCATCACCAAGCGATCGCACAAGAACAAAGCCTCATCAATATCGTGGGTAATCATCAACACGGTTAACTGGTGTTCTTGCCAGATTTTCAGCAATTCTTCCTGTAATTCTTCTTTAGTAATCGCATCTAAGGCCCCAAAGGGTTCATCGAGGATGAGGACTTGGGGACGAATGGCCAGGGCGCGGGCGATCGCAACCCGTTGTTTCATGCCTCCCGATAATTGGGGGGGTTTTTTCTGGGCTGCTTCTGTCAATCCCACTAGGGATAGATTTTCTTCCACGATCCTCACCTTCTCAGCGTGAGATTTTTGGGGATAAACCGAACTAACCCCGATATAAACGTTCTCAAAGGCAGTTTTCCAAGGCAAAAGCGAATAATTTTGGAATACCATCATCCGGTCCGGTCCTGGTTCCTTAACCTCTTTATCCTGTAGCAGCACTTGCCCACGACTAGGAGAAGAAAACCCCGCCACCATATTTAAAAGGGTCGATTTACCGCAGCCGGAGTGACCGATAATGCAGACAAATTCCCCCTCATTGACTTGCAGCTCCACACCGTCTAAAACGGTGTAAACCCCTTCGGGAGAGGGGTATTCTTTGGCAACATTACTAACTAATAAAAAAGGCTGGGTGGTGGTGCTGGAATTCACGGTCTTATCGGTAAAAGTTTGCATATTCGTCCTAGATTTATTTTAAGGTGGGCAAAGCCCACCACAACCATTAATTAGCGACGGGATCATCGAGGAGAACTTCTGAGACGCGATAATCGCGACGGATCGAAAAACGTTCCAGATAGCCGATCGGATCGTCAGGATTGAAAATAAGACGATCAAAGAGGGCAAAACTGTGGCGATCGGGTTCCAAATCGGGAAGGCCCAGGGACCGGCAAGCTTCACCAAACAGATCGGGACGACGGACGCGTTCAATCACTTCCACCCAGTTGCGGGGGAACGGTGCGTAACCCCAACGAGCAAGCTGAGTTAGGGTCCATAGGGCCTCACTGCGGCCTGGACAGTTAGCTTGATCGACGTAAAACTGATTAAATCGGAATAGGGGTTCGGGGGCAGTTCCTAAACCGCGATCGTAACCATCGAGGAAACCGGGGCGGATAATTGCCCTATCCACACCCACATACTGGGGCTGACTGAGAATATTAACGATATGTTCTCGATTACGCTGATCATCGCAGTATTCACAGGCTTTAATTAAAGCTTTCACCATGGCGATATGGGTTTCGGGATGTTTCGCTGCCCAAGTTTCCTTGACTCCGAGGACTTTTTCCTGGTGTCCGGGCCAAATATCAAGATCGGTGGCGATAACGTAGCCTAATTTTTCGTGAACGGCGTAGGAGTTCCAGGGTTCCCCCACACAATAACCGTCGATCTTACCCGCTTTTAGTAGGGAAACCATTTGAGGCGGCGGAATTACGGCTAAATTGACATCACTATCGGGATCGATGCCGCCACTAGCTAACCAGTAGCGTAACAGTAGATTGTGCATGGAAGCGGGGTGAACCATGCCGAAAGTGGCGATTTGATCGGGACTTTGCTGGAGGGCCTCCTTTAAGTCCTCCAGTTTTTCTACCCCCAATTCCCTGTATTTATTGCTGAGGGTGATGGCGTTACCGTTGCGACTGAGTACCAAAGCACTAATCACGGGGACAGAGGGCTTATTTCCAGCCCCAATGGTCATGCTCAGGGGCATTCCCGCCACCATCTGGGCCGCATCGAGACGACCGGTGGCCACTCCTTGGGCGAGTGCTTTCCAGTTGGGTTCCCGTTGCAGGATAACATCCTCTAATCCTTCCTCGGCGAAGAAGCCTTTCTCTTTGGCGATAATAATCGGGGCGCAATCGGTGAGGGGGATAAAACCGATGGTGGGATTGGTTTTCAGTCGGGTAGCTTGGCCGATCACTGTTACTGGTTCGGTGGGTTGGCCGACTTTCTTCGATCGCTTCTGTTGGTTGAGGAAATAAACGATCTCGTTACGCAGGGAGTAGTAACTGGGATGGTTAACTACTTCTAAACGATGCCGGGGCCGGGGAATGGGAACATCGAGAATCTGACCGATATGGGCCTCTGGACCGGTGGTTAACATCACCACTCGATCGGATAGTAATAGGGCTTCATCCACATCGTGCGTGACCATGATACAGGTAACGTGGCTTTCCTCGACGATTTCCATCAAACGTTCCTGTAAATTGCCTCTGGTTAACGCATCCAGCGCCCCAAAGGGTTCATCAAGTAGCAGGACTTTTGGCCGTAGGGCTAAAGCGCGGGCGATCGCTACCCGTTGCTTCATGCCTCCCGATAATTCTCCCGGTCGTTTGTTGGCGGCATGGCGCAGGTGTACCATATCGATACTATGTTCGATGACACTTTTGCGTTCAGCAGCCGGTAGATGACGCAGCACGCGGTTAACTCCTAGGGCGATATTTTCCCGGACGGTTAACCAAGGCAGCAGCGAATAATTCTGGAACACCACCATGCGATCGGGACCGGGACCTTTAATTTCTCTTCCCTCTAAAATCACCCCTCCCACCGTCGGGCGATCGAGTCCAGCGACCATATTTAAGAGGGTGGATTTCCCGCAACCGGAGTGACCGATTAAAGAGATAAATTCCCCTTGAGTAACGCTGAGATCGATATTTTTTAGGGCGATATATTGACGGCCATCGGGGAGAGGGAAAACCTTATCAATGTGATCGACTTCAATAAATGCAGACATTTTCAGTTATCAGTTATTAGTTATCAGTTATCAGTTATCAGATGTGAGTTTTTAGTTTACTGTTTACTGTTTACTTAAAAAGCTCCCCACACCCCACACCCCACACCCCACACCCTGCCCCCACCGAAAAACTTTTTGCCGCAAACCCTATTTATTTTCTTCTGGTACAACTAATTTAGCGATGTAGGCCATGAGGCGATCGAGTAGGAAACCAACAATACCCACATAAATCAGGGCGAGGATAATTTCACTGATCATGGAACTATTCCAAGCATCCCAGATAAAAAAGCCAATTCCCACGCCACCGATCAGCATTTCCGCCGCTACAATTGCCAACCAAGATAAACCGATACCGATTCTTAATCCCGTGAAAACGTAGGGAACGGTGGCGGGAAAAAGAATATTGAAAAAATATTCAACTTTGGATAATTTTAGCACTCTAGAGACGTTTTTATAGTCTTGGGGAACCTGTTGTACTCCCACGGCTGTGTTAATAATAATTGGCCAAATTGCTGTAATAAAAATTACAAATATGGCACTAGGTTCGTTATTGCGAAAAGCCGCTAGGGAGATGGGTAGCCAAGCTAGGGGGGGAACGGTACGCAGGATTTGGAAAATCGGATCGATCGCATCATAAATTAGGGCGCTGCTACCGATTAAAATACCCGCAGCGATGCCAACAATAGCGGCAAGGGTAAAACCGACGGCCACCCGTTGTAAACTGGCGAAAATTTGCCAGAATAACCCCACATCCGTGCCACCATTATTGAAAAAGGGATTAATAATTAATTCCCAGGTATCGCTAACCACTTTAGTGGGACTAGGGAGGGGAGCATCGGGACTAAAACAGAGTATTTGCCAGATGACGAGGAAAATTAATAAAGCAATCGCCGAAGTTGCTAGTTTGGGTAATTTTTTTTTGAGGTCTTTTACCCATTTCGGACCTTGAGAACGACGAGAAATAGAAACAGCCATAATCAGTTATCAGTTATCAGTTATCAGTTATCAGTGGTTCAGTTATCAGTGATCAGCATCAGTGATCAGTTATCAGTTATTAATTACCAGTTATGAGCAAATCATCTTTAACTGTTGACTGGTTGCTGATCACTGAACACTGATTTAAACCTTTTTAATCTTGAGAGATTTCAGGTAAGCTTGGGGATTTTCGGGGTCAAAAGTAACGCCATCAAAGAAAGTTTCCACACCGCGAGAGGTAGAGGTGGGAATTTGATCAGCCGGAACATTGAGGGCTGTGGCGGCTTCTCTCCAGATATCTTCCCGGTTAACCTTATCAACTAAAGCTTTGATGTCCGTATCGGCGGGAATATAGCCCCAACGGATGTCTTCAGTCACAAACCAAGTATCATGACTCTTGTAGGGATAGGAAGCGTTATCAGCCCAGAATTTCATGGCTACGGGGCTATTTTCGATTTTGCGACCATCACCGAAATCGATATTACCCTGCATTCTTCCCAAGATATCGGCGGGGTCAATTTTCAGCCATTCCCGTCCTGAAATAATCTCGCACATTTCCTTAACATTAGCGGGATCGTTGCACCATTGCTGCGCCTCCAGAACAGCCATGGTTAAAGCTTTTGCCGCTTTGGGATTTTTATCCACCCAATCGGCGCGTAAAGCGAAGGCTTTTTCGGGGTGATCCTTCCACAGTTCCCCAGTAATCAGGGCCGAATAACCGAGTTTTTTGTTAACTAATTGGGCGTTCCAAGGTTCCCCCACACAGAAAGCTTGCATCGTGCCGACTTTCATGTTAGCCACCATTTGTGGTGGAGGAACAACAATTAGGGATAGATCTTTATTCGGATCGATGCCGCCGGCGGCTAACCAATAGCGCATCCAGAGATCGTGAGTACCACCGGGGAAAGTTACGGCGGCTTTAACTTCTTTGCCCGCAGATTTAGCTTTAGCGAAGGATTCTTTCAGTACACCGCTATCGAGGGCAACTTTTAGATCCATGTATTCATTAGAAATGGAAATCGCTTGACCGTTGGTATTCAAACGCGCCAGAATATACATTGGTACGGGCTGTTTGGTGATTTTGCCCAAGGTCATTAGGTAGGGTATGGGGGATAAAATATGCGCCCCATCGATACCGTTACCCACCGAACCTAATTCGAGGTTATCCCGGGTTGCAGCCCAAGAAGCTTGTTTCATCACTTGCACATCGGGCATCCCGTGTTTAGCGAATAAACCTTTTTCCTTGGCGATAATTAAGGGGGCAGCGTCGGTGAGGGCAATAAAACCTAGTTTAGCGGTGGTGACTTCGGGAGTTTCTCCACCGGCAGCGGGGGAAGCGGCAGGACTGCCGGCCGGGGAGGGACTGGTCGCGGTATTATTGGGAGTGGCGCAACCGTGGAGAATTGCTGTTCCTACGGCAGTTGCCCCGGCAGTGAAGATAAATCTACGTCTAGAAAGTTTACTCATGGACTAAAAAATCGTGATTAGAAACTAAACAAAGGTGATGAAACGGTGAAAAATTCTCATTATTTCCCCTAACTGACTGCGGTGATAACCGAGAAAATTCCTTGCAAGTAACTGTTGATTCAGTAAGGAGGCTTTGACTATTTTTATCTCTCGATCGCTTTTGCTTCTCCATCTGGGGAGATTTAGCAGTAGTTTTTGTCTAAGAGATTTTTTCTAGAAGCATAACAGTTTTGAGGAGTGGATAGATAGATAGGGGGAGTTTAGTCATCTGGGCTAGAAAGATCAGTTTATTTCAGGGTTATTACCGAAGCAATTAACTTAAATTTACAGTCTTCAACAGGAAAATTCGTATAGATTGTTACAAAATATTGTCAGCCATGTAATAAAAGCATAAAAATTTGTCTGAAACGCATGGCAGAGCGATGGGGGTTTTTAGCTATCTTGACTCAGTTATCGGATTTGAGTTTGCAGTTCACTGATTACCGGTTACTATTTACCGATTACGGAAAAATCCCCGCAAGTATTAGCGATGCCAGCAGCTTGAGACAATCTCTGTTATGCTTTGGAACTTGCCAAGGGCAAAAGCATATTATTATCGATCGATGCTTCCCTTTTATTAGATGAGTTCGCCGAATTAGAAGGGGTAGTTTTAACTATTGAAGATAAGCTAAGACGAATTTAAACTGGGCATTATTAAGTTAGCTAAAAAGCAGATAACCCTTGCTGTTCCAGTGTTCCAGTATTCTGGTGTTGCCCTATCGATCTAGACTAATTTAGATGCGCGGGCGGCTTATTTTGATTAATGCAGAGGAAATTCGCTATATTGAATTTTGGCAGGATCAAACAGAGGTAACTTAAATGTCGGACAAACAAGAAAGACGATATGATAAATTTAAGCGCGGCTATCAAGCTAAAATTGATCAACCCCCGGGTAAACCGCCCCAGGGTGGTTCTAATGTTAAACCGCCACCAAATCAGGACAAGGAGAAAAATAACCCACTGATTATCTATGCCCCCTTTTACCTGTTCCCTGTTCTAACTGATAACTGATAACTGATAACTGATAACTGATAACTGAATATGGCTTATTCTCGCATTAAAAAACTAGCAAATTATCTACGTCCCCATTGGCAAATAGTAACTGGTGGGGTAGTTGCTTTGCTTATTGTTAATCTTTTGGGTGTTTATATACCGCTTTTAATCCGGGATAGCATCGATGATTTAAGTAAATCTTTTGACTTCCAAAAAATCATTTACTATGTGATTTTTATTATCGCTTTAGCCTCGATTATGTGGTTTATCCGCATGATTTCCAGAGTGCTATTATTCGGGATCGGTCGTCAGGTAGAGTTCGATCTTAAACAAAAAATCTTTCAGCATTTATTAACCCTTGAACCCGCCTATTTTTCTCGACAAACTTCAGGAGATTTAATCAACCGTGCCACTAGCGATGTGGATAATATCCGTCGTCTGGTGGGTTTTGCTTTACTCAGTTTGGCTAATACTTTTTTTGCCTATGGGTTAACTTTGCCCGTAATGTTAGCGATTCATATTCCCCTTTCAGTCGCCGCCATTTCTGTCTATCCTTTGATGTTAATTGCTGTGCAGTTATTTAGTGGTCGTCTGCAGCGGCAACAGAAAAAAGTACAAGAAAAACTCTCGCATCTGAGCGATTTAATTCAAGAGGATATGAGTGGTATTACTCTGATTAAAATCTATGCCCAAGAAGGTAACGAGCGCCTAGCATTTAAACAAAGAAATCGCAAATTATTACAGGCTAATTTAGATTTAGTCCAGACTCGTAATTTTCTTTTTCCCCTGATTGAAGCTTTATCCTATGTGAGTTTATTGGCGTTGCTTGCCCTCGGTACTAGACAAATTATATCGGATAATATCACCATTGGGGACTTTATTGCTCTGTTAATTTTGGCGGAAAGATTAGTTTTTCCCACTGCTTTATTAGGTTTCACTATTACGGCCTACCAACAGGGAGAAGTGAGTATCGATCGCCTAGAAACTATCCTGTTAGCTGAGGCTAAAATTAAAGACAATGCCGATTGTATTCACCTAAAAAATATTCAAGGAAAAATTACCGCCAAAGCCTTGACTTTTTTCTATCCTGATGCTAAAGAACCAGCCTTAAAATCTCTTTCTTTTACCATTAATCCGGGGGAAATGGTAGCGGTAGTCGGTGCGATCAGGTCGGGAAAATCTACCCTTGCTAACGCTATTCCCCGTCTTTTGGATATTGCGGAAGGACAGTTATTTATTGATAATCAAGATGTCACTCAAATTGCTCTTGAAGATCTGCGAAAAGCGATCGCTTATGTTCCCCAAGAAAGTTTTTTATTTAGTACCACCATCGAAGATAATATCCGTTATGGCGATCCGCTGCTGAATTTTTCGGCAGTGAAATCGGCGGCCAAACAAGCGAGAATTGAGGAGGAAATCGAGAATTTCCCGCAAAAATACGGAACTTTAGTGGGAGAACGTGGGATTACTCTTTCCGGGGGTCAACGTCAACGGGCCTCTTTAGCGCGAGCTTTAGCCATCCAAGCACCGATTTTAATCCTTGATGATGCCCTATCTAGCGTCGATAATCAAACGGCCACGGCTATTTTGGAAAATCTCAGCCAAGAAAGCCAAAAAACCGTGATTTTTATCTCCCATCAATTATTGGCCGCTGCCACTGCTGATCGCATTTTTGTCATGGACCTCGGAGAAATTGTCCAGATAGGAACCCACGAGGAGTTAATCGCAGTCCCCGGAGTCTATCAAAATCTCTGGCAACAGCAGCAGTTAGAGTCTAAGGTTTTAGATTAGCCGATAAAATAGGGAATCTGCTAGTTATTACCGGTGAAGTTGTGGACTATCTCAATTATTCCTTAAGACTGTTTAAATGCAGCACAGCAGTTATCTTTTAGCGACAATGAACAAGGAGCAACTTTTAACCGAACCTTTTTTACAATTACCCACCGAAACATCAATACAAGTGATTTGGTTTACGGAATTTTTTGGCACTGGTCATCAGGTGCGCTACGGGGAAAAACTAGAGAAAATGTCCCCCGCTCGCACTAGCAAATTAACTAGAGTTAGAGAAGATGCCAAATCGAGAACCCTTGAAGCTTATCAATCTTTAACCGATCGAGAAATCTGGCGACATCAGGCCGAAATTACTGATTTAAATCCGGGGGAAAGGATTCCCTATCAAGTCACCAGTTTTCAGGAAAATAAAGCGATTAGAAGTGATATTTATACTCTTACCCCAAGACCAAAAAAAGGAACTAATCTCAAAATTCTACTCACTTCCGATCATCAATTAATGCCTATGACTGCCGCTAATTTACAAAAAGTTATTGAAACTATTGGACAGGTGGATGCAGTTTTTTTAGCAGGAGATTTAGTTAATATACCCGATCGAGCTTCCGAATGGTTTGATGATAGTCGCGGTGGGGCATTTTTTCCCTGTTTACAAGGTCGTGCCAATTATACTCTGACAAAGAATGGTATTCAGACTATTTATAAAGGGGGAGAAATTATTCAAAATGCTCCCTTATTTCCTGCTATTGGTAATCATGAAGTTATGGGCAGATTTTCTAATTCCACAGGTTTAAATGAACAGTTTAAAGATGCTATTCCTCAGTTTATTGCTAAACAACTAGCGGAGGATACAGCAGCAATTAGTGAAAACTGGCTAAAAAATAATGCTTTTAACACAGAAACCTACGAAGAAATTTTTTCTTTGCCTCAAAATAAATATTATTCTCTCACTTTTGGCGATATTCGTTTAGTGGTTTTATATGTTACTAATATCTGGAGAAATCCCAATTTAGAACCCAGTGCAAGGGGAAGATATTACGAAAATCAAAGAGATTTAGATAGTCCCAGTCGCTGGGGTTACGGTCAGCATATTTTTGAGCCAATTGCTCAGGGTAGTCCTCAATATCAATGGTTAGAAAAAGAGTTAAATAGTCGAGAATTTCAAGAGGCTAAATATAAAGTAGTTATGTTTCATCATCCTCCCCATACCCTAGGAGGAAATATCGTGCCACCCTACACCGATCCCGTGCCGACAATTGAACGGGATGCCACGGGAAAAGTTAGATCAGTACGTTATGATTATCCCCAAGAAAATGATTATATTATTCGTGATCTCATTCCCTTATTAGAATCAGCCAAGGTTAATTTGGTTTTTTATGGTCATTCTCATTTATGGAATCGTTTTCTTAGTCCTAAGGGTATGAATTTTCTTGAATCTTCTAACGTTGGTAATAGTTATGGCGCTCATTTAGGTGATAAAAAACGTCCTGTACCTCTCGATAGAAATTATGCGGCCATCGGTAATCCCAATGGATTACCAGCAATTATCCCGAATATTGCTCCTCTAGTGGATTTGGTTAATCAACCTTTACCCTATATTGCCAGTAATGATCTGACGGTTTTTAGCATTTTAGATACAGAAAAAGGAACCGTGAGCAGTTATCGTTTTGATACCCGTTATCCTGACTCCGAGGTAATTAAATTTGATGAATTTGATCTTTTTAGCGTAGGTGAAATATAATAAAATCAAAGAGTGCCGGTTAAATAGATTCTCTTGGGGTTAATTCTATGACTACTGTTACCAGCAATGATATTCAATAATTGAAAGACTTACTCTCGACAATGCGAGAAGAAACCCGTGAGCAAATAAGTTCCTTGCGAGAAGACACCCGCGAGCAAATTGATACGCTAAAGGAAGATAATCGCCAACAACTAGAAACCCTGAGAGAAGAAAATAACAAGCAATTTATTAACCTACACAAAGAAATCACGGAAGTCAAAATTATCACAGCTAAAATTGAAGGAACAATTCAATCCCAAGCAGTATTAACCCAAAAAATTCCCGATTTAGTTGAGCGGTTGATAAGGTTTTTAATTGGGCGATCGCCTGCTCAAGTCGTTCAGTCATAGACAACATCTAGCGTATAGGGCTTAATATATTCTAGCTTTCACGTTGCTGCAGCGATGGCGTACTGCTACCCAGTGCCTTCAGCATCGCACTTTAACCCACAGCTTCAATCAATCTGCATGGTGCGTTCCCCAAAATCGATCGGTGTAGCAGTAAGACCCCCATTAGGGAATGCACCTGACAAGATCGGCAATCGCTACTTCAACGCTTCGATCGTAACTAAACCACCCTCAACTGCCTGAATTCGCAAATCTTATCCTCGTAATAGCTGCATCCCAATCAACGGAACCGTCTCTGATTCGTTGATGTAAATCTCACGATATTGCCCGTCCCAGATCACAAGCCCGATGTAAACTTCAAACGTGCAGAAAGTCCCATCGCCTAACGTCGCAAGATCTCGACCCTCCCAAATAAACCCTAACCTAGCAATTATCTCAGACGGCAAGGTGAGAAAACCCGAAAATCCTGTATCAATTACAGCATCTACTATCTGCGTTGTTTCATGGTTTCTGACTGCGATCGCCAACGTCGCCTCACACCCTTGATTTACACGACCTTGCATCATGGCTTTGTTCTCAGGCTCCTTGCGCCAAAGTGATCGACGGCTGAATGCCCAATGCGAACAAACCATGTCTGAGTATCAGGCACTCGTGCAGAAAGTTGCTTCGCTGCGCTTACCAAATCATCCGCTACTTCAAAAGCCCCTGTTTCAATGTCGATCGCCACAATTCTCCCCTGATTTCCCTCCTCGACTTGGGGAGGTACCTGAGATTGATAAATCTCATTACCACGTCGAGCAAATTCTTCTTTACTGTAGCGGGGTTGTCGAACTGTCATTGAAGCGACCCTGGGGCGACTTTTGCCCCTCTATTTTAATCAAACATGGGGAATCTTCCCTAACATTCCTCAACTGGTCCCACCAGAGCGGCATCGTACTTAAACTCACAGTTTCAATCCATGGGCATGGTACGTTCCCCAAAATCGATCGGTGGAGCAGTGGGAGTCAGATTAGGAAACGCACCCTAGGGCTAAAATTCCTCAACTCCAACGGGATTGTTAGGCTGCGGTTTATTGCAGCAACCCTAATTTCTTCAACCGAGAACGAATACCTCCTGGCTTTCTTTGAAACTCCCTAGCCAAATCGTTGATCACTATACCTTGTTTGTAACGTTGCCTTAGCCGCTCATCTTCAGCTTTAGTCCAAGGCTCATAAGCACGCGGGTGCGTTTTCTGAATGTCCTTAATGCTGTAAGACTTTTTAGGCAAAGCTTCTTCTGATGACTTATCGTAAGCTCTAGCACCTTCTTGCTTGGAAGTTTCAGGTCGAACCACCTCAAAGCGTACTCGCCCCGCATTGATTGCTTTCGCAATAGCCTGTTGCAACTGGGATAGATTTGCTTGCCCTGTTTTAACATCTAAAATTACAACTTCTAAATTGTTCTCGTTACCACCGTTATCTTTGATATCTGTATAACCATTAAAAACAACGTAATCGATCGGATCGCCTATAAATCTAGCATCTGACGGCAAATACTTAAAATTTGGAAGAACTGGTGCTAACTGCTCTGCTATTTTCCCCTTTATAACAGCGCGACTTCCATCTAAGCTTCTATTCCTGGCATCCTTAAGGGCTTGCTGATGCTGTTCTTTTAAAACTTGAATTTGAGTTTCATATTCTCTAACGGTTTTTCTCAGGTTTATTTTCTGCAAAACGTAATACGTGACCGCACTACCAATAATTATGCCCAGCAGTAATGAAACTACAATTTCCATTATTCAAGCCCAACAGCTTTTCTTCGACTTTATCAATTAAGGAATACCCGTCAGATAGCACCAAATAAGGTCCCAATCGAGAATTTGAGCAGCCTGACTACATATTATAGGCCAACTTTCTAGATAACACTCTTTAGAGTAACGATATGGGTCAACTTTCCCTATATCACACCCAAAAGCCTGTTAGCCAGATTAGTTTACTGCAAACAATCTCTTTTAAGGAGACTTATCACAGAAGCTTTCCAGGATTCTAGCAAAGATTCTTATATCTGACTGCACTTTGTCACAAAAATTTACTATTATTTTGGCACTCTTAATGGTTAGAAGGTAAACAGTGATCGCCCTCTCTCAAATTAGAAAAAAGCGATCCTAAAACCGAATAAATTCAGTAACAATCAGTAGTGAAAAAATTCAACCAGGCGATCAGCCACTATCATGGCTAATCGTTCGTCTAGACTGCCAATTTTGGCAACAATTCGGATTTTGTCAATCGCCCTAATTTGGTCTAAAGCGATACTACCTCGCACATTTTCTTGGTCAATTGTGATTCTAGTTGGGTAATTTTTGACATTACTGGTGATCGGTGCAATAACGACTGTTCTTAATCGAACATTAATCTCACTAGGAGAAACAACGACACAAGGCCGAGTTTTTTGCAGTTCAGACCCCCTAGTTGGATCGAGTGCCACCAACAGGATGGCAAATCTTTCTACCATTGATTTTCTCGCTCAAACTCGTTTTCTACCCCCAACCAATCCTGTAAATCGGTTTCAAGAGGAGCATCATCAAATAACTCAGCCCAACCTTCCCTCACCTTCTTTTTAGCACTCAGAATAATCATTTTACCATCAACTATCGCCTCAACTTCATCTGTGAATTCACACTGTTCCATGATTGCTTGAGGAATTGTAATTGCTTGGGAATCACCGATTTGTACGATTTTAAGCAACATTTTGACGACCAGATAAACATAGGATAATTATATCAATCTATACCGATCAGATGGAGATCGCCTCTCCCTATTTTTTCAGAAAAGCGATCGCCTGATTAAAGCTGATCAATTTATCCGCAGGATTTGCTAGGATGGGGATGCTAACAACTTATTTAAGGATGAGTAAGTAGATGTGGTGGCCAAGTTCCCAATTAGATCGTATTGAAGCAAACCTAGAGGCAAATCAGAGCTAACTACCTCTTGCCTCTCCTAACCAAGAAATTAATTTTGCACCACTACTTATTACTTAATTACTGTTTATTTTGTAATTTTATCACTAATTCGTGGAAAGGTTGCCAATCGTCTTTAGAGGTAATTGCTTCCCAAACCGATTCGATTAGCGGTCTAAGTAAAGCGGTTTTAGGATTATAATGCTTTAAAGTGTCGTCAATTTGAGACAAGGAATCTGGGGGTGATTGATTTAAGACCAAACTATATAACTCTCGCCAACGTTGCCAATCAGCTTTTGGTAAATCCATATTTTCAAGAATTAGAGAACTATTTTCTCGCCAACCGTAATTAAATTGTTCACTTAATTGATAGAAAAATTCGTGATAACCGAGGCCAGTTTCTTGGAGAACTTCCACAGTTTTGCTAACCAGTAAAGCGGATTCGGGAGTAAAAATATCCTCAAAACCTAACTTTTTAAGCATCATTTTTTGATAATAAAAATTGTAGTGCTGGTCATAGTTAGCCAAGGCCATATCTAACTCTAACAAGGAGACAACCATGGACAGGGGAGATTGCAGTAACTCTAGATTTAAACGACAGATAAAAGGCTGATTACCGTAACTATAACGACCACCGTAGTCGAAATAGGCCGCCGTAAATTGGGGGTTATAGTAAGGAATGAAAGCGTAGGGACCATAATCAAAACTTTCCCCAGTAATTGACATATTATCGGTATTGAGAACCCCATGACAAAAACCTGCGGCCATCCATTGGGCTGCTAATTTAGCGGTTCTTTCGATTAAAGCGGCGTAAAATTTTAAATAGCGATCGCTATCTTGGGGATCGATTTCAGGATAATAATAAATAATCACATGATCGAGGAGTCTTTTAATTAAATCGGCACGTTTAATATGAAATAAACGCTCAAAAGTCCCGAAACGAATATGAGAATTACTAACTCGAATCATCACCGAAGATCGCGTCGGGGAAGGTTCATCACCACGCCAGAGGGGTTCCCCCGTTTCCACCAAACTCAAACAGCGAGAGGTATTCACCCCTAAACCGCGTAAAGCTTCCCCAGCTAAGACTTCTCTAACTCCACCCTTGAGAGTTAACCTACCGTCCGCATGACGGGAATAGGGGGTCCGTCCCGATCCTTTCGTACCAAAATCGTATAATTTGCCATCAATACCCCTAACTTGACCGTAGAGAAAACCGCGACCATCTCCCAAGAAAGGATTATACTCGCCAAATTGATAACCATGGTAACGCAGGGCTAAAAAAGGGGTCAGGGCTTGAAATTTACCAAAAGCCTCGATAAAATGCTCATCTAAGGTTAATTCTGGCTGAATTCCCACCAAAGGTAATAAAGCATCATTGCGAAAACGAAGGATATGACGGGGAAAATCCGCAGCCGCAACTTGATCATAGTATTGGTCCCCCAAGTCCTGCATGGCGCTTTCGTAAGGGAGACTGAGAAAGGGATTGGTGAGATGGTCTGTCATAGTGGTGGTGTCGATCGAGCTTTGAGGCGTTAAAGTGATAAAGATAGCCAAAAATTTTTCCTACTGAGACTATCAAACAGCGATGCCCGATTCTATTATGTATCAAGGGGACTATTTTCTTGTCCTTGAGGCCGATCAATCTGAACAATTCCAGACTCCCGACCAGTTACGCGATAAGTTAAAAGATTTAATCGCCGCAAAACCGGAGATTTGTCCTCGACAATTGGCAAAATTCTCTAGTTTTGAGGAAAAAGCTCTCTATCTGCGCGATAATTACTGCGAGTTAGACCTGGGTGAGGGGGGTTATCTACAATGGTATGTGGTCCGTTTGGAAAAATAAGGAAACCCATTATTAAGTAGTTAGGTGTTAAAAACTGTCAGACACTCCCTTTATCAAGTAGGGCTGTTTTATTCTCCCATCAGAATATCAAAAGTAAAAGCGATCACTGTCTTTGTAAAATGAGAAGTGACCGCACTTTCCACTCTCCTATTAAACAGGATTGAGAAGGACTAACTATTCTATCATCAGTCAGAGCGAGGTAAAATTATAGATTATGGAATCACCGATCGAACGTTTTCGACTATCTCAAACCGCCAAAGATAGCCTCATAAAATTAAAACGCTACACCAAAATTGACCAATGGAATATCCTCTGTCGTTGGGCTTTTTGTCGTTCCCTTGCTGAACCGAGTCTCCCCTCTCCCGTTCCTATTCCTGCCGATAGCAATGTAGAATTATCTTGGAAAGTATTCGGGGGAGAAATGGCCGATATTTTCTTAATTGCCCTCAAACAACGTTGTCATCAAGACGGATTAGGAACCGATAAAGAAACTCTAACTCAACAATTTCGCTTACATTTACATCGCGGGATCGGTTATCTTGCTGGGGATGCCAAGCTAAAAAAAATCGATAATTTAATCGAATTAGAGAGGGAAAATCTCAGAGAATCTTAATCAAGAACACTCTATCTTCCTCTCCGTGTTCTTTGTGCCTCTGTGGTTTATACTTAATCCTTATAATGGTTCAAACTCACCCTAAAAAACCTTCGGTCGGCCTAAAGTAGTGATATAGATAACTGCTTCATCGGAGGGAATTCCTAACACTTCATTAACTTGATCATCAAAAAAACCACCGATACCACTAACCCCTAACCCCAGATGAATAGCTGCTAAATTTAATCTCTGTCCCAAATGACCCGCATCTGCATGAAGATAACGATAGACTCGATCGCCGTATTTAGCCACTGCTTTTGACAGATCCGCCGTATGAAAAACCACAGCAGCCGCATCCCGTCCCAAATCCTGACCTAAACAGAGATAATGTAACTCTTGCCGGAAATTTTTAAAGCGAATTTGCCGCAATTCTTGGGCTTTAGGAGCATAATAATAACAGCCTTCCTCTAATCCAGTTACTGCCGAAACAGCGATAAAAGTTTCCAATAAATCTAGATCAAAATAATCGGGATTGGGATCGAGATTTTGGTCGGCATAATCTTGGGGTTGATAGGTAAAATGCAGCAGCGCTCGCAATTCGTCTAAACTGAGACTAGCACCACTATAAGCGCGGGTAGATCTGCGTTTAAGCATCGTACTTTCCAGATCGACTAAATCTTCCCCCCAATTGACGGGACGAGATGTCACCGAAACTTTTAGACAAAAAGGAAAATTATATTTATCTTCCCAATTAGACGGGGTAATATTTGCTTCTATCTTCTCATCTGTGGCTATGATAGTCGCTTGGTGTAGAGAGTTTAATAATTCCCCCTCGGCAATTTTGGGATAAAGAGTCGTGGTTGTCGAAGGGAGTGCCGTGGTACTAGGGGGGAGATTTTGCCGGATATTGAGCAGATCTGCCAAAGGAATCACCGTCATGACACTTTCTTTCTCGGAATCGAGATAAAGCAATTCATTCATCTGACTATCGTTAAAACCACCGATTAAATGAGCGCGATAGTCATTAATCGAGGCTGATAGCTCAATATTGCCCAATAAATGCCCTGTATCGAGGAAAATACGCCGATAGGCTCGATCCTCGTAGCGCCAAGCGGATCGATAAAAAATGGCACTGGTAACTAAAGCGATATCGGTATTTTCTAAAACAGGATTCCAGAAACAAGCAGATTGTAGGTTCGTCCAGACATCACTTTCCCAGAATAAAAGCAGCGAGTGACTTTGACCTTGATAACTGTAGAGACCGGCGGGTAAAAATTCCGTGCCACGGGAGATCAGATAGACCTCGGCGGGGTATAATCCACCAGCAGAGGGTGCAGAACGTAGGTACAAGGGACTACCCATAGTGGCGATTTTGGCAGTTAATCCATAGCTACAGCCCAAAATTCGCGATATACGTCGCCAAAAGTCTCCTTTCTGGGGAACTGTTTGACGGGAGAGGTAGGGTTTGAGATCGAACGTCTGACCGATTTTGTATTCTTTGAAGGGATAGGGTTGTTGACTCCAATCAAGACCTTTACTTTTTGAGGCGATCGTCTGGGGGTCGTATTTGGTCCGCTCGTGGTAGTATTGGGCGATCGAGATTGGCTGATCTGGCATGATAAAGATAGGCTGTCTAAGCTTTACTTTTTAGTTTAATATCGATGACCCCCAAAAAATCAACCAGCCAGAGAGTCGATCGGCTAAAAGTAAAGATAATCACCAATTTCACCCACATAAAATCTATGGAAATTATCGCTGTTTTACTGGGAGTTTTCGGTTTAGGGACAGGTGCGGGTTTATTAGTCATCCGTAACTATTATCACATCTGTCAACCGAGTGAAGTTTTAATTTTTGCCGGCAGTCGTCGTCCCACGGCCACGGGCAAAACCATCGGTTATCGTTTGGTAAAAGGGGGCAGCAGTATTCGTTTACCGATGCTAGAACAAGTGTATCGAATGGACTTGACCAACATGATCATCGATCTCAGGGTGGTTAATGCCTATTCTAAGGGCGGTGTGCCGTTGATCGTCACCGGGGTGGCGAATATTAAAATTGCCGGGGAGGAACCGATTATTCATAATGCGATCGAGCGTTTATTGGGCAAGAAACGCAACGAAATCGAACAATTGGCTAAAGAAACCCTCGAGGGCAATTTGCGCGGTGTCTTGGCGAATTTAACCCCAGAACAAGCGAACTCCGATCAGATTGCTTTCGCTAAAAGTCTCCTAGAAGAAGCGGAACAGGATCTGGAAAAATTGGGTTTAGTTTTGGATAGTTTGCAGATCCAGAATATTTCCGATGAGGTGCGTTATCTGGATTCGATCGGACGGAAGCAAAAAGCCGAATTACAGAGAGATGCCCGGATAGCCGAAGCAAAAGCCCGAAAAACATCGATTATCAAGAATTCCGAGAATCTACGCCTAACCGCTTTGCGTCGTATCCAAAAAGATTTAGAAATAGCCAAAGCTGACGCAGAAAAACGGGTGCGCGACACTCAAACTAAGCGCGGCGCCATGATTGCCGAGGTAGAATCGGTGGTTATGTCCGATTTAGCTAAAGTACAGGCAGAAGTGGCGGTACAAACTGCCCGAATTAAGCAGGTGAAACAGCAATTACAAGCAGATGTGATCGCCCCTGCGGCAGCGGAATGTCAACAAGCGATCGCAAAAGCCCGGGGGGAAGCAGCCAAAATTATCGAACAGGGGAAAGCGCAAGCGGAAGGAACCAAAAAACTGGCGGCCTCTTGGCAAGGAGCGGGAAATAACGCTAAAAACATCTTTTTATACCAAAAACTGGAGTTATTGCTGAAATTAATGGCCGCTAGTGTGCCAGAAGTGCAGGTGCAAACGGTGACGGTGGTGGACGGGGGTGATGGTAATCTTGTCCCCAAAATGACTGCCTTTGCCGAACAATTGCGTCAAGCTACCGGAGTGGATCTGGTACAAATGGCTAATCGCATAGCACAAACCGAGCCATCTGTCAAGGGAAAAGAGACAAATTTTGATTTTAAACAATTGCCCTCTTGAATCAGTTATCAGGAGACAGGAGACAGGAGACTATTTTTATTTATTCTTCCCATCCCCCCATCTCCCCACACCCTACACCCCACACCCTACACCCCACACCCCTTGAGCTAATAGCTGCAAACCAGAGATTGTCCACTAGAATGTTAATCAAGTTTGGAGACCACCGCCATGGATGACTTAATTAATGATCCCTCCCCTTCTCCCCAAGACATAGAAATGACGCGGACTCCCCCCTGGGGAACGGTGACGGTATTGGAGGAAGGTCCGCGGTATCGCATCAATCGCATTGTCATTAAACCCGGCCATCACATGAGTACCCAAATGCACTACCATCGCAGTGAACACTGGATTGTCGTCTCCGGTACAGCGCGGGTAATCTGTGATGAAAAAGAAACTCTCCTCAAACAAAAAGAATCTACATACGTTCCCATGAATACCCGTCATCGGGTGGAAAACCCCGGTTCTATTCCTCTGGTGATGATTGAGGTGCAAAATGGCGAATATTTAGGAGATGATGATATTCACCGTTTTGATGATGCAGAATAGGACAGTTTTCTTCCGTATATACTTTAGTTATTTGCCAAAATCTCGATCGTGGATGAAAAAATTATCCTAGTTACAGGGGCTGCCCGTTCTGGGAAAAGTGAATGGGCCGAATATTTAGCCAAAATCAGCCAAAAACCCGTTATTTATATCGCCACCTCCTCGGTGGATGAAAAAGATCAAGAATGGTGCGATCGCATTGAAAGACACCGGCAGCGACGTTCCCCCCAATGGCAAACCCAAGAAATTCCCCGACAATTGAGCGAAACTATTGATAATAGCCCATTTACTCACTGTTTATTGATCGATTCCCTCGGTACTTGGGTAGCCAATTGTTTAGAAATGTCGGCAGCCGAATGGTTAGAAATTAGCGATCGATTCTTGTATTCCCTCAAAAATGCGGCGGTTGATGTTATTCTGGTGGCGGAAGAAACCGGTTGGGGTGTGGTTCCCGCTTATCCCCTCGGTCGTCTGTTTCGCGATCGTTTAGGCGATCTCTGTCGTAGAATTGGCACAATAGCAGACGCGGTTTATCTAGTTACCGGAGGCCATGCTCTTAATTTAAGTCAATTGGGTCAGTCTTTGTCGATAATTGGGCAATAGAGAAGATGAGCAACGATTATCAGCGTCAAGTAATTGATTTTTATGCCCTTCGTCACGATTACGATAACGATTTTACACAAGCTCGCGCCCTTAAATTAGTAAATTATCTCTATTTACAAAAAAGCCAATCTGTGCTAGACGTGGCAACGGGAACGGGATTTATAGCGGTAGCAATTGCCCCAAAAGTAAAAAGTGTCATCGGGGTTGATTTCACGCCAGAAATGATTGCCAGAGCCGAAAAAAAGCTAGAAGCATTAAATATCGAGAATATTGACCTAATTAACGCCGATATAGCTGCCATTGACTTTGCCGAGTCTAGTTTCGATCTGATTACCTGTTCTCTGGCGATTGCACTTTTCCCCGATATCCCGCAAGTGCTGGCAAAATGGTATCAATGGTTAAAAAAAGGCGGTTCGGTCGCTTTTTCCTGTAATAATTTAGAATCCCACTTCCTACCCTTGATCAGTGGTGTTTGTCGCGAAACCTATGGTTTTGAGTTGCCTAATCTGCATACTCCCATCGCCACCCCGGAAAAATGCCATCAATTGCTGGAAAATGCGGGATTTACCAATATATCGGTCAATGTCGAACAACTAGGTCGATATTTGCCCCTAGAAACCGCCAAAAACTTCTGGTATGGGCAGTATTTTTATCCTCAGCATAACCCTTTTGACCGCCTATCGGCTGGCGAAATTGCGACTCTAGTGAACAATTATCGCCGAGAAATCGAGAAAAATGCCACCGATCAGGGGGTATGGCAAGATGCAACCACCTTTTTTATCACTGCTAGTAAAACTTAGAAAAAGATCATGAGTCAAGTTAAAACCATCTCCGGACGAGCTTTACCCTTGCGAGGCAACGATATTGACACCGATCGCATTATTCCGGCTCGTTTTTTGCGTTGTATCACCTTTGAAGGTTTAGGCGAACAAGTGTTCGCCGATGATCGAGCCGCTTTACAGGGGAGTCATCCTTTCGATCTACCCCAGTACCAAGGGGCGAAAATTCTGGTAGTCAATGGTAATTTTGGTTGTGGCTCTTCTCGGGAACACGCACCGCAAGCGATTTTACGTTGGGGAATTCAAGCAATTATCGGGGAAAGTTTCGCCGAAATATTTTTTGGCAATTGTATCGCTAATGGGGTTCCCTGTGTCACTGCTGAGGCAAAAACCATCACCCATTTACAGGATTTAATTGGAGCTAATCCCGAAATTCCCGTCGATCTTTCCTTGACAACCATGACAGTGGAATGGGGGGATTTTGTCGCTACCGTGTCTATGAATGAAGGTTCCCGACAGATGTTAATAGAAGGGGGTTGGGATACCTGCAGACAGCTGTTACAAAATCTCGATCTGATTCAATCTACCGCGCAAAAGTTACCCTATTTAAGTTTCGTCTAGGGAAACAATCTAGGCTGAGGGTGCGTTAGCAATAGATTAACGTACCCCGGCAGGGATTTTGTTGGAAATGCAGCAGCTGTAAATATTAAAAAATCTGCCCTATGACTAATCCTGATAATAATCTCCAAAATATCCAAGAACCGATTTTAAACGCTCCCGAAGATGTGCGAAAAATCATCGATCGCGTTTTAAAATTGGAAAGAGATAAGTTATACCAGCGCAATCCTCGCAATATCAATGATGATGTTTTAACAATTATTAAAGAAGTAATCCAATAATCAGTTATCAGTTATCAGTTCACTGTTCACTGAAAAAACTTGTCCATCATCCCCTCTATATAAATATGAAACTACTATCAATAAAGTTATGTAATTTTCGACAATTTTATGGCAAGACTCCTGAGATACATTTAGCGGCGAGTTCTCGCAATACGACGGTAATTTATGGCAATAATGGGGCAGGAAAAACAACAATTTTAAATGCTTGTACCTGGGTTCTTTATGAAAAATTTACAGCAGCTTTTGCCGAACCAGAGTTATTAGTTAATAAACGGGCAATTACCGAAGTAACAACGGGAACCTCCATAGAATGTTCCGCGGAAGTAAACTTTGAACATGAAAATAAACGCTATCAGGTAAAACGAAAATTTTTCGCCTACCAAGATGTAAATAGTAAGATTAAATACGGTTCAAATAGTTTATATATGCTCTACGCTGGTGATGATGGTAATTGGTACACACCCAATCAACCAGCGGAGGATATTATTAATCAAATTTTACCCGAAAGTTTACACCGTTATTTCTTTTTTGATGGGGAATATATCGATCATCAATTTCGTAGTAGCAGCCAAGGTAAAATCGCCGAAGATACAAAAGAATTATTGGGAGTTAAAGTATTAGATCGAGCGATCGAGCATTTAAAAAAAGCTAAGAAATCTTTACAAGATGAGCTTAAAGATTTAGGGGAATCGGATTTAAAAAAGTTATTAAAACAGGAAAGTAAAATTGAGCAGGATTTCGAGAAATTAAAACAGCGTCAGCAAGATATTATTAGCCAGTTATCCCAGCAAGAAGAATTAAAAAAAGCCGTTACTAATCGCTTACTAGAGTTAAGTGGTGCCGAGGAATTAAAACAGTTAAAAGAAAAATTAGAACAACAGGAAAGAAATCTGCGGCAAGATTTAGTCAGAACTAAGGATAAGTTAAAGAAATTAATTTCTCAGCAAGCTTATCAAGTCTTTTTAAAAGAAATTAATCAAAATTTTCAGCAATTAATCGATCGCCTACGACAACAAGGGGAATTACCCAGTGGTATCAAACAGCAATTTGTCCAACAATTATTAGAGCGGAAAAAATGTATTTGTGGTCAGGAATTACAGGAAAATAGCCAAGCTTATTTACAGGTACAAGATTGGATGAATAAAGCAGGAATGGCCGATGTAGAAGAAGCAGCCATTCGCTTATCTTCCACAGTCAAAGAAATAGATAAACGAGTCTTAGATTTTTGGCAAGAAGTGGATAGTTATCAAGCTAATATTCACCAGTGGCGCTTAGAATTATCTTTAGTAGAATCAGAATTAGATGAAGTTCGGGATAAATTTCGCCATTATCCCGATGAAGATATTAAAAATCTGCAATCTCGCTTAGATGCGATCGAGGATTCCCTAAAAGATTTACGCTTGGAACAGGGCAGCAATAAAAATCAACTAGATATCTATGAAAAAGAGTTAGAATCCCTGCAAAAACAGGTACAAAAACAGCAACAAAAAGAGGAAAAATCTAATTTAGGACAACGACGTATTTTAGCGACTCAAGAGGCAATTAATCGCATTAGTGAGGTAAGACAGAGATTAGAAAATCAGTTTCGTTTGTCCTTAGAAAAACGGGTACAGGAAATCTTTAGCTCAATTTCTTTTACTCCCTATATTCCCCGTATTAGTCCCGATTACGAGGTAAGATTATTAGAAAATACCACAGGATTCGCAATTCCCGTGGCAGCTTCTACTGGAGAAAATCAGATTCTTAGTTTATCTTTTATCGGGGGAATTATCGATCGAGTGCGAGAATGGAGTCAGAAAAATACTTTGATGGGAATTGATAGCAGCACTTTTCCTCTGGTGATGGATTCCCCTTTTGGTAGTCTTGATCATATCTATCGTCGGCAAGTTGCGATCGCTATTCCTAAATTAGCCAATCAGTTAGTTGTTTTAGTGACAAAAACTCAATGGAGAGGAGAAGTAGAAACCGAGATTTCTCCCTATATTGGTAAAGAATATGTGTTAGTTTATAATTCTCCGAAAGCAGATTGTCAAGAGGATTTAATTAATCTTCATGGTGTTGATTATTCTCTGGTTAAACGCAGTCCTAATAATTTTGAATATACGGAAATTATCGAAGTTAATCGATTTTCCTCCTGACTACTAAATTCTGTTGTTATAACTAAATTTTAACTTCTAATAAAACGATCAATTGCTGTGTTCATTACCCCAACGCGACTGGATAATTCCACAAGTTCCGTGGTGACAATATTATAATCCCCTAAATATTTCTGGAGATTAGTTCCCTCTTTTTGATGGCCAATTTCCACTAACCTTTCCTCTCGCAATTCTTGCAAATGATCGAGGATATTTTCTAAAGTATCTTCGAGGGGAGGTAAGAGAGAAGGAGGATTATTTGCTTGCAAAGCTTGGGTTAATTGCGTCAAAGCTTGGGTTATTTGTTGCGTGAATAGACTCAGATCAGGATGGGGAGGACTACCGCGATATTGTTCCAATTCCGTCAATAAAACTGTCACCCCGCGACCAAAACGAGGAATATAATTACTCAAAGTTATTGCCGGTTCCATTTGTGGAAAGGGTGTGCTAGGATCGTCAATTAATCGTTGTAAGGCCGTTTGCATAGTTGTATTTGCTCGTCGAGCTTTATTGCGATAGGAAGATAAAATTGCAGTTTGATAGGATGATTCTCCCAAATAAACTGCCATAACTGACTGAAAAAATATTTGATTAGCTTCTAATGCTTTAATGGCAGCGAGGGAAAAACGTTCATCTTCATTAACCCGTAAAAAACCGAAGGAAAGTACAAAGGCTAAAGCACTACCGATTAAAGTATAAACTATTCTGATATACTCTAAATTAATCCCGTCATTGCTGGCATCGAGACGACTGATAATTAAAGCAAAAATTGTGATAAAAAATACGGCTAAACTATAGTGAAATCGCACTAAAGCTAAAGCGATCGCTATAGAAATCACCCCAATAATTTCTAACCAGATCGAATTATCTATAATTGGCAACAATGCCAAAACAAAAAACGAGCCTAAAATCGTGCCAAACACCCGATTAAAAAAGCGTTGAAAAGTCAAGCTAAAATCTGGTTTTAACACAATAACTAAGGTTAAACCAATCCAAAAACTATGGGTAATTCCTAGCTTATTGTAAATCAAAACTCCTAGCGCACTTCCCAAACCTAAGCGTAAACCATGGCGAAATAGGGGCGATTCTAGATTAAAATTAGATTTTAATGGTTCCCACCAAGCTTTTTCTTGACCGTACTCTTTTTCTATCCCTTCAAAGTTCCGCTGCCAGGGATTTTTTTTATCTGGAAATTCCTCGCTTTGCCGCAAATGTTGCGCTGTTTCACTGGCTATTTTTAGCTGTTTAAATAATTTTTTTAAACGATTATTTAATTGCGAAATTGCCACATAACTGCTATAATCATCCTGAGCATTTTTTAAAACTTTAGCTTGCAGGTTTTTTTGTTGCTCGATCGCCTTGAGTAATAGCTGCAAGCGCTCACAATCCGGTCGTTTATTTCTACCCAAAATTAACCCGGCAATATCTTCGCTAATTTCCGCCACTTGCACGAGAATATCTTCTAATAAAATACCCACCGTGGTCAGTTGTGGCAAGGGATGAAGATGAAGCAATTCTCGCAGCGCAATTAAGCTGGTATTAATGCGATCGCTATCTTCAATCAAGACGATTAACAATTCCCGCAGCTCATTCTTTCCCCAACGTCCCCGACGCGTCAAGGTGACAGTTTTCCTCGAACGGAGCAACAGTTGGCGAATTTGGTCAAAATATGGCTCCTCATGAGCATTAGAACAAGAGTGTAAAGGCAAAGAACGGAGATAGGTGGCGATACCCTGAAAATTTTCCGCTGTTACCTGACGTAAAGGCTGATTAGGACGAAAAGGCCAGATAAACAGGGCTAAAAAAATTGTCCATCCCCCTCCCAACACAGCAATTCCGGCCCGTTGTAAAGCGACGATCATATCTCCCGATGGCAAAGAAACGGCCAAAAGCAGCAATAAACTGATTACTACCCCAGCTAACGCCCCATTTTCCCCGTAAACCGTCAAATAACCCGCTAGAAACAACCCGCAAAAAACTATCACTACGGTCAATCCTAGCCAAGCACTGGCTAATGTGCCGATAATCAAAGCTAAAGCCATCCCGATAGTCGTAGCGACTAGGGTTTTCGCTCTCAGGCAGTAAAGTCCCCCCACATCCGCTAAAATCAAGGTTTGAGCCGCTAAACCGACCATTAACCCCAATTCTGACCGATCTAAAATATCACCGATAATAATCGGCACTGTGATGGCTAATAAAGTCCGAATCCCCCGCTCGATCTCGATATCGCCACTGGGACGCAATAAAAAAGCAAATCGCTGAAGTAGCATATAGCACTTATCTTAATGGTAAGGTATGAGGTTTTCGTTTTCGGGAGTCAGCATTCTCCGAGTCACCTGATTAGGGAAAGATTTCTCTCCTGTCTCCTGACTTGAAAGAGGGTGTAGGGTGTGGGGTGTAGGGAAGGAAACCTCTTTCATCTGTGGGGGTGAAAATTTTTTCATCGGGACTGACTCCTAACTCCTTAATTCTGCTGTGTTAGGGCAGCCAACGGGGTTTGAAACCAGGGTTGAGTTCTTGAGGTAAAATTTTCGGGATGCTATTGGGACTGAACTGATCAGGAAGCGGTAATAACCAGAGACGACCATCGGCAATACTCGACCCCTCCCCAGTGACTAAATCATTTCCGACTCCAAAAGGTATGGTTGCTAACTGATCAAATAATAAAGCCACGCCATCGGGAGACATACTCATCTGCACGTCACGATAATTAGGTAAGGCCAGCAGGGGGATCATTTTACCCGTTTTTAGCTCAATAATCGCTAAAAATGGTTCTTCTTTCACCTTGCCATCGCTGCCCATAACCAGATCGCTTTTCAGACAGTAAAGGGTTTTTTCCTGTCGCGGTTCAAATTCACAGCTAATAATCGGATTAGCTGTTCTTAATAGTAGTCTTGACTCTCCCTGATCATTGAGCAAAAATAGCGATCGCTGATTATCTGGTTCCGATTTCACCATGAGTTTTTGGCGACCATCCCGGGAAAAAGCGAGTATTTTCTCGTAGGTGGGCAAAAATTGCGGTTTTCCCCCTTGCACATCCAAAGGAATCACCGCTACTCCTCCCGTTTGACTGACAACCGCTTTTTTACCGTCGGGAGATAGTAAAAAAATATCCCCTTGTATTCCTAACGGTCGCGATTGTCCATCATCCCTGATTACCCATAAACTGGCATCCCCCGGATTCCCGTGATTGATTCTCTGCACGATTAGAGTTTTGCCGTTATCTGAGAGATTAAAGCGCAGATTTTGATAGGTTTTCGCATCTAAAAACCTTTCTATACGACCACTAGGCAAATTTTGACTATTTTCGTCATGATTTAAACCCGTGGTAATTGTGTAAAGTTGCTGTTTTGGGGTATCTCGTCCTAAGTCAGAGCGATCGAAGGCCGAGAATAAAATTCTATCCCCCCTCGGATAGATTTGAAAATCCGTGACCACTAGATCCCCAGGGGTAAGGATGGTTTTTTTCAGTTCTGTGACCTTATTTGCCCCCTGAATGATATTACAGACGATTAAACGGCCTCTTTCCTCTTGGTTGACTCCAATATAGGCAAAAGCTCGATCATGGCTGTAAAATTCGCCGATAAAGTCCTCACCTTGGGCAATGGGTAACTTTACTTGATATTTCTTGCCGTAGATGGGCAATTCCGTCAAAGTATAGGTCAAGCGATCTCCGGCCCAGCTAATTTTACCCGGTAAGGGAGGATTGATCACCAAGCTGGTTTCTATATCGGAACGGTCAATCGGTCGATTAAAACTTAAAGTAAAATAATTGTCCCTAACGCCGATTTTTCGCCCTTGCCAGCTAAAATTCTCCCCTCGGGTCGGGACTTGATTTCCCTGGATCAAAATCGACGATATCGCGGCAATTAAAGCCAAAATACTCGCTAACACTAAGCGATCAAACCAAGCTAATCTTTTCATCAGTTATCAGTTATCAGTTATCAGTAGTCGGTCGTCGGTCGTCAGGAGATTGCTTTTATTTATTCTCCCATCTCCCCCCTCTACAATAATTACTCGCCACCAGAAACACCTTGCGCCCGTATCATACTTTGTGCTTTTTGTCAAAAAAACTTTTTTTTTGCAATAAAACTACACAAAAAAAAGATCATCGTTGTGGGTGAAATTGACTCATTTACCTGTCTTAATTAGGATCACCTTCTAGGTGTGGCAAGGGTTTCAACCGTTGCTG
>NZ_JAQMSY010000097.1:0-3529 GCF_028329095.1 Microcystis sp. CS-574 | reverse complement strand
TCGAGAATTTGAAAATAAAGAAGAACTGGAAAAAGTAGTCAATCAGCTTTTAAATGAAGGGGGATTGATTATTAAATGGAGTAGAAAACTTAAAAATAAGGGTAATGCTGTCAATGTAACTTAAATGCGTAAAAGCTTATTCCAAAATATATAAACCATGCAGCAGATCTAGAAAATTTTGATCCTTGAGATCCTTCGGTTTTAACTTTTCATAAACAGTTTTAATAATTTCCTCATCTGCTGTACCGATACTTTCAGCAAAATCCAGACTAATTTCTGTGATTGATTGTTCTAAAACAGCTTGATCAATTTTTAGGGTATTATCATCAGGATAACGACGAACCGATCGCAAACAAACCCGACAGCAATCATTAGTAATGCGAATTAATTCTCGTAACACTCCCCCACTATAAAGACAAATTTTTTCGAGGGTGTCAGGATCGATTAAAGCGGGATCGATGCGCTTAGTGATAATCTCGGTTAAAGTAGCAATAATTTGCGGATCGGGTATAGCATTAGGTGAATTAATGTCTCCCTGTTTAAAGAGTTTATATACAGGCATTTGCACGATCTGATCGTTGGTTTCTGTTTGGAGAGTTGCCTTTAAAGCTACCTCTCTTAAAGCGGCGATCGGAATAGTCATAATAATCCGAAAACTGGGCAACATAATCGCTTTAATATGGGATTGAAAAATATCCCTTACCTGTGCTAAGTCAATTTTATCAATGTCATCAACAATTACTAAGATTTTTTTCTGACTTTGGGACTCGATCGCACTAGCTATAATGTTAATTTGGGCAACTAGATCGGTAATTCTTCGCTCATACTTTTGTTTGATTTCCTCGCGAATAGTCGAATTAATCTTGAGAATGCCTTTAATGTGAGCTAGTAAAGAAGAAAAGTTAAAACCTGTTTCGAGAGTGGCATCTGCTTGATTGGTTTCCGTGCGAATTTGTTCAGCAAACCATTGATAAAAGCTTTTTTTAATAGAATCTTTAATAGTTAAATTTTGGGCTTCCGCTTCTGACATCATCTGAACGGCGATCGAGAATAAAATATTAACATGATTTACGTCTGACATTTCGATCATGTCTGAGATCGAGAAGAAAACAACAAAATAGCGATCATCTAACTTTCTTTTAAATTCATAGAGTAGGGTTGACTTACCACAACCCCGATGTCCTGCTAGAATAATTTTTCCGTCTTCCGAAGGACTATCTTCTACCAATTGTTCTAATTCTTCGATAATTTCTGTGCCGTATTTAACAGCAAAACGCTGTAATTCTTTATCCGATCGCAGGGGTAAAAGTTCCAAATTGCGATAGGCTTCTCGAAAGGGTTCTAGTAAAGGACTAACCATAAGTAATTAGGGTTTGCGGCAAAAAGTTTTTCGTGGGGGTAGGGTGTGGGAATTATGAATTATGAATTATGAATTATGAATTGGGTAGTTGGCTCTTCTAGGTTCTGTGTGATAAGTTTGACTTACAGAGGATCGATCAATCTTTGTGTCCTTTGTATCTTTGTGGTTCCTTCCACTCGCTCGCCGGAAAGAATGTATCTTAGAATACATTTTGCCCACCAAACCTAAGAGAGCCAAAAAATTAACTGATAACTGATAACTGTTATTTTTCTGCTGCCCAACTGTCGGGAGTGTAGGTTTTTAATGCCAAAGCATGGATGGCTTCGGTAGCCAGTGCCGATTGTAAAGCGCCATAAACCATTTGATGCTGTTTAACGCGGGTTTTGCCAGCAAATTCGCCAGAAATAACCACCGCTTCCAAATGATCACCACCTCCCGTCAAATCCCGAATCATCACCTGTGCATCGGGGATTTGTTCTTGAATCATTGCTTCTACTTGGCGAAAGTCAACCATCTTAACTCCTCAAAACAATTAAAGATACTCTGATCCCATTGTTACCGAAAGCTCGTCAATGGGGATAAAATTCACTGCTGTGGGGGGGGATTGCTAGGAGTTGCGGAGGTGGGAGTCGGTGCAGAGATAGAGATGGGTGTGCTGACAAATCCCATCTCGTAGAGTTGTTGATAGCTTTTTTGTCCTAATTCACTGGTGGGGTTTTGGGATTGAATCACCTGAATTAACAAAGGAACCGCCAATTCTGGCTGATTTTGCGCCCTATGGACCAAAGCAAGCTGATAGGTGGCTTCATCCCGCATTTGTCCCGTGTTTAAAGCACTTTGACGCTGAGAATCGAATACTTTCGGGTCAATTCCTGAGAAACTATTAGCTAATTGCAGATGATAGTTAGATAGTTGGTTAAAAATCCGACGCGCTTGATTGAGTTTATCCACAGCGACATCGTATTTAGCGGCATTAATAGCAGTGTTCGCTTCTTCCACTAAACGTTGTCCCCCCTGAAGACTCAGAACACTATCGGCTTGATTTAAGGGTTTTAATTCGTTAGGATCGCTGGCAGGAGTGTTAGAGTCGGGGGTTTGTGCTTGTCCGTCAGTTGCGATCGCAATCACTAAACCGATCGCCAGACTGAACAGATAAATTAAACTATAAGGCTGTTTTCGCTTAACCATAAAATTTCTCGACTTAATGTTCCAGATGGGAACGGCTATTTTTTTTAACATCGACAACTGACCTATAGTAGCTTTTTTGGGGCAGTTTCGATCCGACCCCAGCTTTCTAGACGTTAGCTCTAGCGGTTTTGTCGCCATGGCAAGTGCTGTTTTTTCCCGAAAAATCAGTACAAGTCCCCAAAAAGTTAGTTTATTCCTCCCGATTAATGGTTTAAATACCGATAATTCACCCGTTGGAAGGCTGTCCAGATAGAATAAAGAGAAAGTAGGAGTTTAGTTAAAATGTCTTTATCACTGATTACGCGTAAGTTTACGGTGGAAGAATACGAAAAAATGGCAACCGAGGGAATAATCAAACCCGATGAAAAAGTGGAATTAATTCGAGGAGAAATTATCAAAATGTCACCGATGGGAACCCGTCATGCTTCTAGTGTAGATAGATTAATACAATTATTCTATCAAAAATTAGGACAGAAAATTATTCTCAGGGTGCAAAATCCGATTAGATTAAATAATAATTCTCAACCAGAACCAGATTTAAGTTTACTAATACCTCGATCAGATTTTTATGTTGCTGCCCATCCTTGTCCTCAAGATATCTATTTAGTTATTGAAGTTTCCGATTCTACCCTCGATTATGATCACTATACTAAAATCCCTCTTTATGCGGAAGCAAATATTAAAGAAGTTTGGATCGTTAATCTCAAGGAAGAATGTTTAGAAGTTTATCGCCATCCTCTGCATGGTAGTTATCAAGCTATTCAGAAATATTATCGAGGTGAAAGTATTTTTATTGAATCCTTTCCAGAAATAGAATTCACTATTGCAGAAATCTTAGGAGTGTAGTTAAAATGTCTTTATCACTGATTACGCGTAAGTTTACGGTGGAAGAATACGAAAAAATGGCAACCGAGGGAATAATCAAACCCGATGAAAAAGTGGAATTAATTCGAGGAGAAATTATCAAAATGTCACCGATGG
>NZ_JAQMSY010000096.1:0-8057 GCF_028329095.1 Microcystis sp. CS-574 | reverse complement strand
GCCAAGCTTTTCTGGTCGGAACCCCCTAAGCCGAGTTTTCAAGGTGCTGCGCCGTCCACTTGGTTTTCGAGACTGGCCTTTTAATTCTAACGTAAAGCCAACCTAGAACGGCGGGGTTTCAGACCCAAAATTTCCGATGATCGACGAGGAAAAAATCTCCACTTGGTCTATTTGTGTTATAATGGGTTGGTTAAAAATGCTGGTGTAGCTCAGTGGTAGAGCAGCTGATTTGTAATCAGCCGGTCGCGGGTTCAAATCCCATCACCAGCTTCTGGGAAAACCAAATGTTTTCAGTCCCGACAAAGCTTTGGTGGCTTGTTTCGCAGCAAGGTTTACTGATTCTGTCGGTCTTTTTTGGTCATTGTTGGGTCAGTTGGTAATGATTCGGTAGTAGTGGCGTAGCCCTCTTGCCTACCTGGTATGAATTGTGTAAAATATTTATTAATAAAAATAATTGGAACCCGATCAGTCTTTAAACCTCTAGCTTGATCATGACTTTTCTGATAAATATCTTTTTCTGGCTCCTGTCTAGCTTACTCAAATATCAGTCTAGCACCGAACAAAATCCCCCCCCTAGTTCACCTCTATTCCCCTGTCCTAATTGTGGTTCTCACCATACTATCAAGAATGGTTCTATTCATAATGGAAAACCCAAACGTCAATGTAAAGAATGTGGTCGTCAGTTTGTGATCAATCCCACTAATAAAACTGTCTCTGACGAAACCAAACAATTAATTGATAAACTCTTACTCGAACGAATTTCCTTACGAGTAATTGCTAGAGTAACAGGGGTAAGTTGGTCATGGTTACAAAATTATGTCAACAGTAGTGCGATCGCACCATCCGTAACTTGTCCCCTCACCTCTGAAAACCCATGCTATCCTTGAGGTATCCCCCCAAAATCCTCAAATCAAATCGTTATGAACGATGCTGACCTAGATACCAATTCTCCTTTATTGCAAACCCTTCAGACATTACCTGTCCAACAACAACAAGAAATTCTCGATTTTTTGGAATCTATAGTCAATCAACACCATCAAACCCAAATAACCCAAACAGGTAGAATTGCAGGATTATATCAAGGTCAAGGCTGGATCAGCGATGACTTTAACGAACCCCTAACCGATGAACTCTTGCCGCCAACTTAACCCATGCAACTTTTATTAGATACCCATAGCTTTATTTGGTGGTCAATTAACTCAGAAAAACTATCACTAACCGGGCAAGATTTGTTATTTGATCGAAATAATCGCTTGTTTTTAATCGTTGCTAGTGTCTGGGAAATGCAAATAAAACTGCAACTGGGAAAATTACAACTTAACCCATCTTTACAGGAATTAATTAAAAATCAAATAACCATTAATAATCTAGAAATACTTTCTATTGATCTAGCTCATATCTGGACACTAGCAACCCTTATCCACTATCATAAAGACCCCTTTGATCGACTTTTAATATCCCAATCAATAACCGAAATTATGCCTATTCTGAGCATTGATGAGATATTTGACCTTTACCCCGTTCAAAGAATTTGGTAAATTTCCCAAAATGTTAGGCGATCGCTCACCTCGCAGCTAGGTCAAGCAACACCCCCACCCAACGTCAAAGGCAGACAACAGAAGGATACACATCCCCAAAAAACAACTGTGTCAAAAGCTACAATTTAATAAATCTTTACATTCCTCTCCCTAGCTTAGCGATTCACAGGGCAAGGATTCTCAGGTTTTTTCCCCTGTTTTACTGCTTCTCAGACGAACTATTTTTTTTCCGTGAGGGATTGTGGCGCAGTGTGTCGGATTCGCCTTTGCCTTCTCTCTTGACTGATCCTCAACTTGATCGCAAACTAAATTAAACAGGATTACCTCGCACCAGCCAGATGATAGAAATAATTGAATATGGCTAAATTACCAGAGGAAACCCTAACTAGCATTTTTGATCTACTGCGTCAACTGGCAGAGCAGATAGAATCAGAAGAATTAAGCCTAAACAGTAGCTCTCTTTCATTGTAGGCAAAAGGGGAAAGGTTTAAGAAAAAATTATCATCTTCCCCTTGCCAGACTTCTGCAAGCAGTCTATTAATTACGGGCTGCTGAAAAAGTTTTTCGTGGGGTGTGGGGTGTAGGGTTTTACCGATTTTGAGGGGGTCAATTACCTAATTTTCAGGGAAAAAGTCCAGGAATTTTACCCCCGATCACTCCCAGATATGGTACTTTTTGATTGACAAAAAGTCTAAAAGTCTTACCCAACAAGGTTTTTAGATTTATTCAGCAAACCCTAATTACTATTTTCTTCAGGAGGAGAAGGTGATAAAACAGGAGGAGCAATCGGTTCAATTTTATCCTCATTAACCGGGGGATTAATCACCTCTGGAACAGGAGAAGGCGAAGGAGAAGGGGAAGGAGAAGGAAGGGGAGAAACTTGAGGACTCGGATCTGTTTCAGGAAGAGGAACAGGAATAGGAATTACTTCTTCTGGGGTGGGACTAGGAGTTAATTCTGGAGTCACTTCTGGACTAGGAATCACCTCTGGGGTAGGAGTGGGGGATGGGGTAGGAGTTGGGGAATAAATGGGAGTCCGTCGGCGAGAAGGTCGTCGGATAGGGGGAAAATCTTGGGAGGGAGGAGGAATGATTTCAGGAGTAGGAGAAGGTTCAGGGGGTGGTAATGGTTCAATTTCCTCATTTTTGGGTAAAAGAGCCATAAATCCCCGATATCCCAGGGCAAAAGCTCCAATTGTCACCGCAAAAATCAGCAAAATCCGCAGCCAAGGATTCTTTTTTTCCCCGGAATTGGGTTGAATAACCACAGTGGGGGAGACGGTTGGTTTTTGGGGTGTAGAGGACTTTAATCGGGGACTATGGGGAGAAACTGCGATAGTCGGTTGGGTGGACAAATCCGGGGATATTTCTGCCAAAGCTGCTAACATTTCCCTGGCAGTAGCAAACCGATCGCGGGGATGAAAACGGATCGCTCGATCGATTACCATAGCTAAATTAGGATTAACATTTTCTGCCTCCTGTCGCCAGAGAATTTCCCCCGTGCGCGAGTCAGTTTCTAGATATTGGGGAGTTTTTCCCGTTAATAAAAAAATCGCCGTTAAGCCTAGGCTGTAAAGGTCACTAGAAAAGACCGGTCTCCCGGCAGCCTGTTCCGAAGCCATATAACCGGGGGTGCCAAGGGCGATCGAATAGGCACTTTTTCCCGTAGGATCGAGTAAGGTGGCCACTGCCTCTTTCATTACCCCAAAATCGATTAAAACGGGCAAATTATCACTATTTCTTAAGATAATATTATCGGGTTTCACATCCCGGTGAATAATGCGGCGACTGTGAATAAAATCAAGAACAGGCAGTAAATTTTCTAAAATCGTCCGCACTACCGAGGAAGATAAATTTCCCTGACGTTGCTGTTTTTGGGTTAGTGTCTCCCCTTCAATCCACTCCTGCACCAGATAGAAGTGATTATCTTGGGCAAAATAACCGTACAAACGGGGTATTTGGCGATTTTGTTCCCCCAATTCCTCTAAAACGCTTGCTTCTTTCTGAAAACGTTCTTTTAACCATTCTGGCATCCCCTCACTTTGAATGGCCGGCTGCAATTTTTTAATCACACAGCGCCGTTGAGAAGGCATATTCGTATCGATAGCGATATAAGTTTCCCCAAATCCCCCCCTAGCAAGGATACTAACAATTTGGTAGCGATTGTTTAAAAGCACTAGATTCATTACCCTGAGAGTGCAAGCGTGGTCTTAAATTGTTCCTAGACTAACATTCTTTCGTTAAGGAAAAAGTCAAGGGAAAAACTAGAGTCAAGTCTAAGGAATCCAGCGACGGATTTTCGTCCACAAAGGTGCATTATCTTGACTGCTCATCTCCTGAAAACTTTGATAACAATCGTAGGCGCGATTAAGATGGGCAGTGATTTCTGTAGCATTGGGATGGGAATTGCGATCGGGATGCCAATAACACAAGAGAGTTTTATAATTGTTCTCAATCCGGCTAGTCGTGGTAAAAGGAGTAATCCCCAAAACTCGCCACCAAACGGGATTAGCGGACTCTATAATCATCACGGCCAAGGAACGGGGCGAAGGATAGAGAATTTGGGCGATTAATGACCAATCTGACCCATAACACACCCGATAAACCGCTTTAACCCGTTCTTTTCCCAACTGTTCACAAGCTTGTAAATGCCATTGACGAAAATCCCTCCGCATCTGCTGATGAGTTCGCAAATCTCGCCTGGCGAATCTGCCCTCAGCTAGTTTATTAGTCCCGATAGTGTTAAAGTTACCATTAGCGATCGCTTTTAGATCCCAGTAAAGATGATAAAAAGGATCTTGACCCAAGGCCAGACTTTCCAGAATTTCCTTAGCGTAACCTCTAGCTGGATTTAATCGCAATAATTCCCGTAATTCCCGACAAAACTGCTCATTTTCGGGCATACCGCGCCATTGCCAATAATTAACATCCGGTTTTGCCAGAGACTGCCTATATATACTACGCCACACCTGCGGAACAGTACAGGCGATCGGGGTAGCCAAGGGAGTAGCCAAGGGATAAAATTGACCCTTTAAAGAGCTTTCAGGAGCATCTTCTAGTAAACAAGCAAGATGATAGGCGGGATGACTACGGGGCTTTTTTTGGGGGCTAATAAACCAAAAAGCCGTTAAAATGAGAATTAGGTACAGGAGTAGAGAAAGAATTTGCTCCGCCATCGCCACTTTTAGTTAGTCTGCTCAGTTACCTCAAGAATTATAATTGGTGCTATGGTCGCTGAAAAGTTCTTTGTATCTCGGCTGATTGTCAGAAATCCACAAAATGGGGTGATATGTCGAAAGTTTCCATATATCCTTACTCTGGTTATTCGGAAAGTCTCTGTATAATTAGTTAAACCTAAAAAATGAGGCAAAATAATGACGGACAAAAATAAGCCAGAAGAAGTTCAAGAGGCAATGATTTCAGTGGGAGTGGGTACAGCCATTGGAGCTAGTGCATCGGCAGTAGTTGGCGGTATGGGACTTGCTGTAGGAGGAACTGCTCTAGGAGTTGGTATGGCTCCAGTAGCAGCGGCAGGAGCAGTTGTCGGCACGGCAGTTTACGGAACCAAAAAAGCAATAGAAGAACAAGACGCAACGGCAATTGGAGCAGCGGCAATTGGTGCGGGTGCTGGGGCCGGTATATCAGCATTGGTTGGAGGTATGGGGTTAGCAGTAGGAGGGACGGCAGTTGCAGTTACAATGGCTCCCGTAGCGGCAGTAGGAGCAGTAATTGGTTTGGCTGGGTATGGTATCTCTAAATTATTCACTGAGTAAGTAATGGCTAAACGGAAAAGACAGTCCCCCAATGCTGCTCAAAAATTAGTAAGAGGAGCAATTCGGGACTTTATTAATCAGCTTAATGGCATAGTTATTGAGCCTGAGATAAATACTCCTGTAAAGGGGACAGAGGCTTGGTATCGGGACAAACTTGCTAGGGAATTAGGAGGAAAAACCGAGGTTTACATTGATAAGGTAGGTAGAATAGATGTCTTAACTAATACGGAAATAATTGAAGTTAAAAATACAAAAGGCTGGAAATCAGCGATTGGCCAAATAAAGAGTTATGGACAGTATTATCCCAAACATAAAATGAGAGTTCATCTATTTGGGAAATTGACTGAAAGTAAACTGGAAACTATCAAGAGAGTATGTAACCTAGAAGGTATAACTCTAACTTGGGAATAGTATGATCGCTGCTCTGGTAAGATTCGTTCCCTAATGCAAGTCCTACCGCTGCATCGATCGATTTTGGGGAACACACCATGGTCATTGATTCAAGCAAATGATTATAAGCTAAAAACGTCTAGGCACAGCGACAGACGGGAGTGCGATCGGATATAGACAAATATGGGGGCATTTTACCTTACTTTTTGGAGCCGTGATCTGTGTGCAATATGACATGATTAATAGAAGAAACAGGGAGTAAAGAGTATGGCTACCTATCAAGATGTTCGCCGGCAAGTTGAGAATCTCACCCCAGACGAGCAACTTCGCTTATTAAAAGAGTTAGCTGTAATGGTACGTCGCCCTATGCTTGTTAAGCCCAAGCATAGCATTATGGAACTAGAAGGACTAGGAAAAGAAATCTGGAATGGACTTGATGCTCAAGAGTACGTTAATCAGGAACGTGCCTCATGGAATGGCTGATGCAACTACAAGGTCAAGTTGTGGGGTTGGATACCGCACCACTCATTTACCTGATGGAGCAAAATCAGGCATATTTAGGGCTTGTTCGTGCCTTTTTTGGGGCGCTAAGTCGAGGCGAGTTTCAAGTTGTTACCTCTACGTTGACGCTGACGGAAGTTTTGGTGCATCCATTACGCTCAGGTAATGTAGAACTTGCCTGCCAGTATCGTGATATTCTTCTCGATCAAGAAAACTTAATTACAGTACCTATTTCTGTTGAGATTGCCGAAGTTGCCGCCCAGTTAAGAGCAAGACAAAACTTGCGAACTCCAGACGCAATCCAGATTGCCACTGCTATGGGAGAAGGTGCTATGTTTTTCTTGACCAATGATGCCCGTTTAGCTGCTGTCCCAGATTTAAAAGTTTTGGTTTTGGATGCTCTGTAACAGTACACCAATCTGGTAGCGTGCGTTCCTTAAACATTGATTTAAGCAAATGATAATAAGCTAAAAACATCTATGCACAGCGACGGACGAGAGTGCGATCGCTTATGATGGGGTTGTAAATTTTTGTTACGAAGTGCAGATATGGTAGGGTGCGTTCCCTAATGCGAGTCCTACCGCTGGAGCGATCGATTTTCAGGAAACCCAACATCCTCACCTATTACCATGAAAGGGTATAATAAGTTTACTTAAGGTCATCAAAGAGGTAACAAAACCTTAATGGAAAGTCGTATCCATATCCATCCAGATATTTGTAATGGAAGACCTGTTATAGCTGGAACCCGAATTCCGGTGCAAACAGTTATGGAATTTTTAGGAGCAGGGGATTCTATTGAAGAAGTAATTGAATAATATCCTTCTCTGAATCGAGAAGATATTTATGCCTGTATGCAATTTGCAGCAAGATTGATGGCGAATCACTATGAAGTCAGAAAAATTGCATGAATGGTTTTTTCTTTGATGAAAATTTACCAGCTAAAATCCTGTTCACTCCATCTTTACCGATCATTTTTAGGGAGAAGTCCAAGGGATACGGAAATTTGGCAATATGCAAAGGATAAAAAACTGGTTATTGTTACGAAAGATACAGACTTTTCCGATCAACTAATGCTTAATTTTTTTGCACCTAAAGTAGTACATCTCCGTTTTGGCAATATACGAAAACGAGAATTTCATCAGTTTTTAGCTCGTATTTGGCCAGAAGTTGAAGCTTTGGTTATTGAACATAAATTAGTTAATGTCTATTTAGATAGAATTGAAGCATTTAGATAATTTTTCCTAACATTCATTGCGATATCGCTAAGGTGGGTAATGCCTGCCTTACTCTAGGGAAAGTCCAGTAATAATATCTTCTGGGGGAATCCCAGCTTGAATTAAAGTGGTTGTTAATCCTTCTTCAAGATTATCATCTTCAATGACAATTTTATTTTTCAATAAACGAGCGTGAAATAAAATTGTATTAATCCATGCTTCTTTTTCCCAACCAGTCATAATTATTAAAAAGTTGCCTGATTCTGGATCACAAACTGGGGTAATTTTAAGGGTTTGTAATCGAGGTTGCATCGCTGACTCTTTTCTGATAACTTGAGTCAGAATATCGGCATAATTTACTGTGTTATCCATTCGCAAATTATCTCCTTTTGAGGATTATAAATAATTAAATTGATTCTATTACGTTTAATAACCAGTTGGAAAATAGCTTTTTTGAAGTGTTTTAAATAAACCGCTTGACTAATGCCCAAAAAAAGTTTTCTGGCTCTTCGGGAATTGTTATGCGAATAATTAACTTAAAATAAAATTCGATGAGAGTACCTAAGCTCAAAAGTAGCTGAAATCCATACAGGGAAGGACTTAAGGCACAAACAGGTTAATGCCAAAAGATAGACAATTAAG
>NZ_JAQMSY010000095.1:0-39317 GCF_028329095.1 Microcystis sp. CS-574 | reverse complement strand
TTAGGGTTTGCTGAAAAAGCTTTTCCTGGGGGCAGGGTGTGGGGTGTGGGGTGTGGGGTTTTACCGATTTTGAGGTAGTCAGTTACCTAATTTTCAGGGAAAAAGTACCTGAATTTTCTCCCCGATCTCCGCAACGGCTGGCACTTTTTGAGGGAAAAAAAGTCTAAAAGTCTTATCCAACAAGGTTTTTAGATTTATTCAGCCAGCGCTAATTAATTTCTAAAAAATCTTGCAATTTTTTTAGATAAGTAGGGGCATCTTCTAACATGGGGAAGTGAGCAGTATTAGCCATCTCCACATACTGGATATTATTATTCAAATCCGCCGCCATTTTACCCATTTTGGCAGGGATAATAATGTCTTTTTCCCCTGATACTAAAAGAGTTGGTATTTTAATCTCGGCAAATTTACCTGGCATAATTTCCACTGCTTTTTTACTCACAGATGTATAAATTGTGCCTATAGCTGCCTCGTAATCTGCCGCTAAAAAATCTTCTAAAAAAGCAATTCTTTCTGATTTTGGGATCGATCGATGCAAAAATCTCGCCATAAATAATCGATCGGCAAAAGGTACTTTTAAAAACCAATCATAACGAAACTGTACCACATACTTACCGAATTTATGAAAGGCAGCAAAAGCCGCCTTGTCCCTGTGGAGAAACCCGGTTTCTTTGCCTATAGAGCGATCGCAATTAGCCCTAAACCAATCTAACAGGTAGGTTGACTGGCGCGATTAGTTTAAGTTTAGACATAATTGTGTTAATTATGTTTTTTTAATGCAGATGAATAGCTTGGCAATAAGGCTATCATCAATTATAATTAAAATCAATAAAAACAGATCAGCGATATTTGAGAATAATTGTAATTATGAAATTTGTGTTAAGTTCTCAAAATGTTTATGACTATTTAATCGACCAAAAAATCTGCGATCGCTCACAAGAAAATCCGGGAGTAGAGCAGATTCAGGCTAAAAATTTTAACTTATTAGTGACTTTACCAGAGGGGCGAAAGTTACTGGTTAAACAAGAACAATTTATTAATTTAGAAAAGGAAACGGTGGGTGAGTTTTTTGGGGAATGGCGAATCCCCAAATTTCTAGAGAACTTTCCTGAAATTGACCATTGGCGTAGTTTTCTGCCAGAATTACTGCTCCACGATGCTGATAACTCAATTTTAGTTTCTACTTATCTGGATAATTATCAGGATTTAGCAGAGTTTTATTCTAAAGAGAATCTCTTTCCGGCTCAGGTTGCTACTCAAATCGGCAGTTGTTTGGCGACAATTCACCGTGATACCTGGAATCAGAGTATTTATCGGGAATTTTTTGTCAAAGAAGAGTTTGCTGGAAAACCGAAAGTATCTCCGCTATTATTAGAGAGTTTGGAAAGGATCGGTCCTGAAATTTTTGGTATGGCTCCGATGGATGGATTGAAATTTTTTGCACTTTATCAACGATATGATAGCTTAGGAGAAGCAGTTCATCGAGCCAGTGAAACTATTTCTCCTGTTTGTCTGACTCACAATGACATCAAGCTCAATAATATTCTTCTGAATCGAAACTGGGAAGATATTAATGGAAATGGGATCCGGTTGATTGATTGGGAAAGGTCTGATTGGGGAGATCCAGCATTTGATTTGGGAATGGCGATCGCTAGTTATTTACAAACCTGGTTGGGTAGCTTAGTGATTAGTAATTCTCTCAGTATTGAAGAATCTTTGCGACTAGCCACTACTCCCCTAGAATTACTGCAGCCATCTATCGGTGGGTTAACTTTAGCTTATTTAGAAACTTTCCCAGAAATCTTAGAATATCGTCCTGATTTCTTAAAGCAAGTAGTCCAGTTGGCTGGTTTTTCTTTAATTATTGCAATTTTAGCAATGGTTCAGTATCAAAAAATCTTTAATAATACTGGAATTGCTATGCTTCAGGTAGCCAAGGCTTTGTTATCTCGTCCTGAATCATCAATGCCTACGATTTTTGGGGCTACTGCTACTCAGTTAAATCAGATAAATTCTTCTGTTGTTGGCCAAGTTTAATATCGTTGAGTATCTTGAAAAATTATGTCATTACTTAATTCTCAATTCCATCATTTAGCCCCTGAGGTTAGAGGTCGGTTAAAGGAAGTTTTGTTAGATATTGCTGAAAATGTCGAAATTTCCGCTAATTTTTCGATTCGTCATCCTGATTATCAACCCTGGGAACTGCCTGCTGAGATGTTGTCTAGGATTCAGGCTTTACCGAAGGAAATACAGGATAAATATATGAGCTTACAGTTGAGGAGTTTTCTTTATGGCATTTATTATAATGGGTCGATGCAAGCATCGCAAGCATTAGGTTCTGAGAATAAGGGTCAGCAATTAGATTTGGAGAATAATAGTTTTGCTGGCGTAGCTATGGACTTTTATTTACAGTTGGAAGAAGCGAATAAGGGTGAGGGTTATTTTGATTCGGGTTGGTCGGTTTTGAGAGAAGAAACCGATGGCAGTTTGGCTGTAACTAAGGGCGGTTTGCGGTTACATATCCAAAGGGACAAGCATCTTCAAGAGTCTGAAAAAGCGGCGGCTGTGGGGGATGTTGTGTCAATTTTGATGCCTAAGAATTTGGTGCAAAATGGCTTTTATATGGCGGTGGGTAATGCCGGTTTACAGAGAGAGGAAGCGATGGTGCGGCTCTATTTTAATGTTACTCCCGAAGGCGCGGTGGCTGTGATGACTGGGTTGACTGAAAGGTTAAATGAGAGGGGGATTCCTTTTAGTTTTAAGGCTTTATATAATCCAGTTGATTATCAACGATATGATGCTGGGGTGCTTTATTTTGGCAAAACAGATTATGAGTTGGTGAGGCAGGTTGTGGCTAATGTTTATCAGCAGAATCAGTCTGTTTTTAAGCCTGAAATACCTTTATTTACTCTGGAGTTAGCACCGGGATTGGGGTTAGCGGAGGAACCGGACAAAAAGTTTGGCAGTGAGGAAAGTTTTGGGATGAATCGCTGTCAGATTATAGCCAATGGGTTGTTGATGGCTTGGCAACAGGAGGACAATTCTGCGGCGGGTCGGATTGCTGCTATTTCTGAGCAGTTTTCTGGGTTGGGGATTGATTGGCAGCGTCCTTATTTGAATGCTGATTCTGAGGATGTTTATCAGGGATTAGAGTTGGCAAGCTGATGCTAAGAGAAAATCAGAAACCGGGTTTTTACTATTTTCCTGAGTTATTCTGGGTAAAGCATAGAAAAAACCCCGGTTTCTTTCTTGGCGCAGAACTCGGAGACTCAGAAACCGGGTTTCTTTTTCGGGTAAAATAGGCTTATCGCCTTGCTTTTACTCTGGTTGGCAAAAGCGACCTGTGACTCGCTCATATTCATCTTCCAGTAACCACATAAGACTTTCTTCGTAAGTATCGCTGGTAAAGATAGATTGATAGTTTTGTGCGGGATTTTGAATCGAGAATTTACCGGATTGTTCTTTAACTAACATCAGAATATAGGGGGGTGAAAGCCAAGGATCTACCCAGATTTCGGCAAATTCCCATTGTGTTTTTTCTGTTGGCATAATTTGCGTTTTTGCGTTTTCAGGATTTTGTGGTGCGCGGTCTGGTACGAGGTATGACATGATATTTTCCTGTGCTTTTTTTTATTTTTATTTCTCCATAGTGGAGAGGGATTCTCGTTCCATCTAATTTTAGGATATACCCAATTGGTTCGGCAAAAAATAATCCATAGCGTTCGTATTTGTCTTCTGAATCTGCTGCTCCCGTTCTCTCTCCTCTTTGCTTAATTTCCTCTGCCACTCTCTCCATTGTCTGGCGATTGTTAAACAAATAGACGATTCCTTCGATTTCCAGTTCTCTTTGGGATTTTTCGGTTTCGGGTAAATGTTTGTCAATCAGACTGGTTCGGTTTTCTAGATATATTTCTCTGTTAATACCACTCATGTGATTTGTTTAACTAGCCATCTTACTATAACAAAAAGCGGTAAGGGTCGCTATGCCGTCAGGCTTATCGCCTATCTTAAAATAAAGTAGCAATCGGCCCATCGCTAAAGTTTAGTCTCATTAGGGCATAGGGCTATTTTTTTGACCCGCCACCCCCCGAACCCAGGGGAGAGAGATACAAAAAAGACATAATTGTGTTAGTTCTGTCTCAAAAACAAAGCTCGGTGATACGAAATCATGGGAATTTGCGGTCATAATCTACATGAAATTACGGTGTTTTGGTCGGTGAATTTGAGACATAATTGTGCTAGTTAGATGAACCTTAAAGTTGCTCAAGCTATTGTCATTATTTGAGAGTTAGGCAATAATAAGAGTCATAGGGAAAGGAAGAGCATAATTAATCTGATTACCTCAAAGTAAAACTTATTCCAAGAGGAAACGAAAATGGCTAATATTACTATTTCTGACTTACGTCCTGCTGGTGCAGATTTGTTCTCTGATTCTGAGAGTTACCTTACTGACTTGACCGAGTCGGAAATGCTTGGTACATTAGGTGGCGCTGGTTCTGTCAGTATTTGTTGGCAAAATGACAAAACCCAAATACGCTCTATCACTATTTGTTGGGCTTAGAAAAACTCCAGGTTCTTGTTAAGAAACTAGCCCAGTTTTTACTAAAATCTCTCTATCATCCAGTTAGGTTGACCTGACTGGATTATATTCGTGTTAGTGCTATTCATCCCAAATTACTGACAACTGACACTGACTCAATTTGATTGATAATCCACTCGCCAAACAACTCTGAAACAATTTGATAGCGTAACTTATTATCTAACTCGGCCTGAAGGATCTCCTCCACCAAAATCAAATGCACTCCCTTAGAAGTCACAATCGGTTTAAGAACCTCTGGTGGTGTCGCCGCAAAAACAGCCGATGAAATCTCTGACTTCAAATCTTTACGAGACAATATTCCTCGATATCCTCCTTTTCGGCGTAACTCCTTATCCTCAATATACTTGTGAGTCACATCATAGAAACTCATTTCCCCTTCCTGAATAGAATAAAATAATTCCATCGCTAAATCTTCGTCTTCTAACACCACTTCATACATCACTACCCCAGCATAATCTAATTGATTTTCATAAAAGTAAGGCTCAACTTTTTCGGCAAATAGATGAGTCATCAACTTTTCGGAAATAACGGTGATGTAGGCAATTTCTTCTAAATCATCTACAGACAAATGGTGTTTCTCTAGCCAAGCAAAAGTTTCTTGTACGCCACGAAGTTTCTGAAGAAGTCTAAGAGTATCCGCCGCTTGCTGAAGTTCCTCATTATCCACAGTTATCCCGGCTTCCGTAGCTGCATCAGTAATAATCTGACGACTAACAATGGACTGGATTAAATCGGGTATTTGAAGAGATAGCTTAACTTGTTTCAGAATATCTTCAGCAGTAATGGCAACAGATTGTGACATAATCTTTCTCCGGGTAATCAAAACATTTTTATGGATTCCCGCAATTCGCGGGAATGACAGGCCCTCGAACAAAAGCTTTCTAAAATTCTAAACCTCCTTTTTGTAACTTCTTGAATGGGTCAAGAATAAAATCAATAACGCGACGCTGACGCACCACCACCTCAGCCGTGGCCGTATCTCCCGGACGTAATGGAATACAGTCATTAGCACTAGGAATACAAGTTTGATTTAAATGAATTTCTAGTTCATAAATTGCTACTCGTCCCTGAGATGTTTCTTGCATTTTGGTGGTTGGGGAAATTTTAATTAAACTTCCATCAACTACGCCATAGTCCTGAAAAGGATAAGCATCAAACTTCATCTTAACCGCCATTCCTTTCTGTAATGAACCACTTTGTGTAGTGGCCATTTCTGCTTTCAATAAAATATCCGCTTTTTGGGGCGCTATTTCTACAATCATTCCTCCTTGTTGTACCACATCTCCCACCCCAGTAATCGGCAAACTAAAAATAGTGCCTCCTTCTTGGGCTCTAACAATCCGTTTCTCTAACTCAAACTTCAAAGAATCAATTTCTTTCTTTGTTTGCGTCACCTCAGATTTAAGACTACTGATTTGGCTATCCAAACTTTTTAGCTGTTCTTGAATTTTAGACAGAGCAATTTCCCCCGCATGAGTAAGGGTTTGAACACTATTCTCTTGCTCGGCTAAACGCAACTTCGCTTGCTCAATGTCCGCTTCCCCTTGATTAACAATTCTCTGATAAATCCTCTTTTGTTCGATTAATCGTAACTCTGCTTGCTCAATATCCGCCTTCCCTTGATTAACAATTCTCTCATAACTGCTTTTCTGCTCTTCTAATCGCAGTCTGGCTTGCTCAATATCTGCTTGACTTTGCTTCCAAATACTTTGTCTTTCATCGGCGATATTTTCCTGTTCAACGACCCGAACTTCCGCTATCACCCCATTATGGAAAAGATTCTGGTAACGTTCGACTTCCCTCAAGGCTTTTTGTAAGCGCAATTCTGCTAAATTATAAGCGGTGTTGCTATCCTCTAACTGTTGTTTGGCTTGGGCAACTTGAGTCAGTTTCTCTTCTCTTTGTAAATTTAAGGTTCTTCTGAGTGCTGCCAGATTTTGCTCCGCTTGAGCAATTTGAGTCAGTTTTTCCTGTTCTTGCAAATTGTATGTTGTCTTAAGAGACTGAAAGGTTTGTCGAGCTTGTTCTACCTGAGATAGTTTCTCTAATTGTTGGGACTGATTTTGCCGTTCTTGGGTACGCAGTTCGGTTTCTAGTTGATTTTTTTGTTGCTTTAGTGCATTCAGCCGATTATTTTGACTTTGTAGTTGAATTTGCAGTTGGGTAATTCGCTCACGAATAGGGAGACTGTCCAGTTCCATTAAAATATCCCCAGCTTTTACCATGTCTCCTTCTTCAATATTTAGCATTTCAACTTTAGCCGTTTGGGAATTAAGAGCCGCAGATGTATAGGTTAAATTTAGCTTTTGCTTAATTGTACCACCTTGCGGTTCTAACCGTCCCCTAGCACTACCCGTTTCATCTACCCGAGACAACATTCCCCAAGGCAAAGCGATCGCCACAAAAACGATTAAAAAATAGAGCAGTCCTCGCGTCCACCGCTGAGGTAACGCATCCAACAGTTCCTTTGTGGCAAAAGACCAATCCGCCGAAGAATTTAGGTTACTTCCTGGTAGATTTTGGTCGCTTTTACGACCATTTAAGTCTGCTTGGTTAATCTCATTAAACTGGGTCATAATTTATGAAAATCTTGCTCAGATTTATGAACATTAGTTAAGTTGCTGGTGATTTAAATAGTAATAATGCGCTTTTTTTGCCATTAACTGCTCGTGATTTCCTTGCTCTATTAATACTCCTCTATCTAAAACTAAAATTATATGAGCATTTCTAACGGTAGATAAGCGATGGGCAATAATTAATGTAGTACGTCCCTTAAGAATTCTATTCAAATTAGTCTGAATAATTCGCTCCGACTCCACATCTAAGTGGGAAGTTGCCTCATCAAAAATCAATAGACGAGGATTGCCTAATAACGCCCTAGCGATGGCTAATCTTTGCCGTTGACCACCAGACAATAACCCTCCACCTTCACCAATCTGGGTTTCATAACTCATCGGTAACTTTTGAATAAACTCGTCAGCACCTGCTAATTGAGCGGCTTCGATAATTTCCGCCTGAGTTGCAGAAGGTCGCGCTAGGGTCAAGTTGTCCCGAATTGTGCCACCAAATAAAAAAGTATCCTGGTCAACAACACCAACCCTTTGACGCAAAGAAGATAAAGAAATGCTAGTTATGTCATGACCATCAATGAAAATCTTCCCATCTGTAGGGGTATATAGCCCCAAAACTAGCTTAGAAATAGTAGTTTTTCCTGAACCAGAACGCCCCACTAAAGCTACAGTCTGTCCGGCTTTGATTTCAAAGCTGAGATTCTCTAAAACATTAGTTTCGCTTTCTGGGTGGTAACGAAATGTCACCTTGTCAAAAATAATATCTCCTCGTAAATCTGTTAAATAATAACGAGCCTGAGATTGCAAATCTTCCTCTGGTTCGGTATCAATCACATCATTAATTCGCTCCACTGCAATAATTACCTCCTGTAACTCATTCCATAGAACCGTTAACCGCTGAAAAGGGTTTATTACATTGGCAATTAACATATTAAAAGCCACCAACTGCCCGATGGTTAATTCTCCTTGAATCACTAACCAAGCCCCAAACCAAAGCAGCCCAGTGGTCACTAAAGATTCAATGGTTAAGCTAAATACTTGGAGTCGGTTGCTAATAATCTGCCCAGAAAAGTTTTTGCGAATTGACTTGTTGAGAAACTCCTCCCAACGCCAGCGCACTACTTGCTCAATTGCCAGAGATTTGACCGTGCGTACACCAGTCAAAGATTGGATTAAATAACCACTTTCTTCCGCTAAGGCCGCAAATATTTCTCTGGATATCTTTTGTAGGAAAGGAGTAGCAATGATAGCAAGCAGGAAAAAAGGTGGCACAATGACTAATGCCAGTAAAGCCATTTTCCAGCTATACCAGAACATAAGTCCCACATAGATAAAGACCGTGAGTAAATCTAATACAATAGATAGGGCTTCACCCGTTAGAAATCTCTCAATCTTGCGGTTTTCCTGCACCCTGGCCATGATATCCCCCACATAGCGAAACTCAAAAAAACGCAGGGGTAATCGGAAAGTGTGGGTAATAAATCCCACAATCATGGCTAAATTTACTTTGTTGGCAGTGTGGTCGAGGAGATATTGTCGTAACCCGGTCAAAGCAACCCGAAATAAACCAAAAATGACTAACCCTAATCCCACAGCCGTTAAGGTTAATGTACTGCCTTGAACAACTACCCGGTCGAGGAGTAACTGAGTAAATAGTGGGGTAACTAATCCGAAAATTTGAATGACTAAGGAAGCAATAAATACTTCTAGTAATACTTGACCGTGAGGACTGGCTAAATTAAAAAATTGCCAAAATGGGGTAGTATGATTTTTGAGTTCCTTGATTAAAGCTGTCGGTTGTAGGAGTAGTGTATAACCCTGCCAACCTGTTTTAAATTCTGGATATGTTAAACTCCGTTGACCAATAGCAGGGTCAGCAACAATGACTTGATTGTGAGTGATTTCATAAACTACGATATAATGTTTGCCTTCCCAGTGAGCGATTGCGGGTAATTTTTGTTTAGCTAGTTGGTCAATACTGGCTTTAACTGGTCTAGTGGAAAATCCGATACTTTCCGCCGCAGCGGATAGTCCTCGCAAAGAAGCTCCATTGGCATCTACATTAGCAATATCTCGAATGCGGTTGACACTAAACTTTTTGCCCCAATAACGGGCAACCATTACTAAACAAGCAGCACCACAGTCAGAACCACTTTGTTGCTCAAAAAAAGGATAGCGTCTAGTAATATGCTGCCATAGATGAGTAACGCGCTGAGTGGGGCTAGGGAAATAAGCCTTGTTAACTTTTTGCTTGTGGGTTTTTAGATATATTTCATCTTTGATTGTGCTAATTCCCGCAATTAGTTCCTGGTCGTCGTTTACGGATAAATCTGGTTTATTATTGATGGAAAACTTGCTTTTTTGTTCATTATCTTTAGCGGTAGCTAAATTGTACAAATACTCCTTAAATCGGGAATTTTTATGAATGATAGAGCGCAAAACTTTACCAGGAATATAACATAGCTCTGCTTGAGGCGAAACCCTGACAGCATAATCTAAAAAACCGGCTTCAGGAAACAAAGTACATTCCCCAAATAGTTGAGCCGGATGCAGGGTGCTAATTAAGTCCAGGCTACTGTTAACCAGTCTTACTTTGCCAGCGACCAAAATATATAAGCCATCGGATGCTGAGATACTTTCCAACAACAAACCGGGGTTAGGTTTTGAAAATTCAGCCGACTCAACTAAACTGGCTAAATCCTCTTCTGATAAAAATTGACCGACTAGACCAGATAGATATTCTTTGGCAGTCATTTCTCCCTCGATAGTGTTGCAAACACTTAATAGCACTTAATAGATTTTTCATGATGATTAAGAAAATGCCACCTCCTCTGGAATGTCCCTAATCACAATGCCGCTTTTACTGGATTTTTTCGGCTCATTTTTTTCAAGGTTATTCGATTTTGGTCTGGTAGATAAACCCATTTGTTTGAGTAGTCTGTTGATATGGCGATCGCTGATTTTAATTCCTAATTCTGCGCTCAGGTGCTCGCTGAGTTTCTTAGCAGTCCATCGGGAAGCCGAATAACTAAAATCACGGTGAGGGACTTTAACTTCTCTAGGGCTTTGACTGACTAACTTCCTCAAACGCTGCAAGCATTCCTCGTCTACAGTTTGAGGTCTGCCAATTGGGCCACTATTCCACTGGTGAGCCTGACCAGACTTGGCGAGGGTTATCCAATGGCGTGCTGTACTATGGGAACAGCCCAACTCTTGGCAAATTTGGGTTTGGGTTTTACCCTCATCTGCCAGCAGCATAATTTGAATTCGTTGAAAATGGCGCTTAGACAACCCTTTTTCTAGGCTTTTTTCTAAGTGTTTTCTCTGAAAAGCACTGAGAAATCGACCAGAGTTATTGGGAAAATTAATACCAGTTTGAGATGATTTCATAAGCTGATACTCATTGGCATTAGAGGATTTTGGACAATCTGCGACATCTTTGCAAAACAAAATTTGGCGTTGCGTATTTGCGGTATAAATCAATTAGACACGGGTATTACCTCGTACTCGTAGAACAGATGGTGGGCAGTTAGCACGGTGTATGTCGCCCATGCTTTTTGAGCATTATACCAGATCCTTCTGGTTTAAGTAGTCGGACATAAGTTTTCGCTGCTGTATAAAGTTTTGTAAATAGGGTAGAAAGCTGTATGCAGCAGCGAAAACCGCCTCTTTTACATTCCTTAACATAGTGTTGTTGTTCATTTATGGCTCTTCTGGTTTCTGTGTGGAAACGAGGTCTATACTGATAGTTTCTTCTTTCAAAATAGTCCTAAAAGTCCTGACCAGTAAGCATTTAACCTTACATAAGCAAAAATTATCACACAAATTTGAGAAGAGCCCAGAAGGTAAGAGGTAGTTAGATATGTGTAATTAATTTTGCTTAGGTACTTATCATCCAATTCCGCTGTATAATTTCCTCCACTAAAATCAAGCTTATCCCTTTAGCTTTCACAATAGGTTTAAGCAACTGAGGAGGTTTCGTAGCAAACACAGCAGCAGATATTTCTGGTTTTAAATCCTGGCGACGCTGTACCCCCAAATATCCACCCTGACGGCGTAACTCTTTATCCTCAATATACTTGTGAGCCACATCATAGAAACTCATTTCCCCTAGCAAACCCTAATTAATTTCTAAAAAATCTTGCAATTTTTTTAGATAAGTAGGGGCATCTTCTAACATGGGAAAGTGAGCAGTATTAGCCATCTCCACATACTGGATATTATTATTCAAATCCGCCGCCATTTTGCCCATTTTGGCAGGGATAATAATATCTTTTTCCCCTGATACTAAAAGAGTTGGTATTTTAATCTCGGCAAATTTACCCGGCATAATTTCCACTGCTTTTTTACTCACAGATGTATAAATTGTGCCTAGGACGGCATCATAATCCGCCGCTAAAAAATCTTCTAAAAAAGCAATTCTTTCTGATTTTGGGATCGATCGATGCAAAAATCTCGCCATAAATAATTGATCGGCAAAAGGTACTTTTAAAAACCAATCATAACGAAACTGTACCACATACTTACCGAATTTATGGAAGGCAGCAAAAGCCGCTTTATTATACTCAAAAATGCCATTACAGGTTAAAACTGCTTTGACCACTCTTTCGGGGTACATAGTAATAAAAAAAGTCGCCACCGATGCCCCCATAGAGTGACTATTGAGATAGACTTTTTCAATTTCCAAACTATCTAAAAACAAGGCCAAATCAAGGGCATATTCTTCTAAATCGTAGGAAAGATCGGATGATTTTTCCGGCAATTTAGACCGACCAAAACCCCGCATATCGTACAATAAACAATCAAAGCGATCGCAAATTGCCGCAGCTGTTGATCGCCAATAGCGTCCCGATCCTCCCCAACCATGAATAAACACCATCACCGGCTTTTTCTGGGCAGATTCCGACTGTCGAATCCACTCGTAATAGTGGGGAACACCGCGAACAGTGATTGTTTTATCGATTATTTGAGTTTTCATGATAGTTAGATACCTAGCCATCCTCGTAAAGAGTTTTGCAAACGTCGCGCATCTGTGTCCGATAGTCGTCCGATTCTCTTAAGGAGTAAATCTTGTTGGATTGTGTATATCCCCCGCTTAACAGCCGTCGGTACATTCAATCCCTCGTTCTCCCAATCTTCCAGCAAAAACTCGCCCTCCAGTAAATTATTGATGCGACTGGTAAGGGGAACCAGAAAAACATCCCGTGAACGGTGAGGAGAACTAACAATGATAACCGGTCTGATTTTAGCGTCCGCTAAATCTGAAAAAGGATAACGAACGAGAACGATTTCAAGCTTCGAGTAATCGTTCATAGATGTCGTCTTCCAGATTATCCCAAATCTTAGCCAGTGCAGTTTCGCTGACTTTTTGCCAGAAATCCGAGTTTGTCTCCTCCGGGATGAGGGTGACTAAAACCCTAGTACCCTCTGGAATCGGCACGGATTCGAGGAGTTCGATCCGGCCTTCTTTGACAATTGCGGGAACGGTATTGAGCATGGTTAACCTCGATTTTTCCCCTTAAGCGGATTCTTGACTGGGTAGAGAGGAAGGATGAACCAATAGATCTGCCGTGGAACGTTTTTCCACCATTTCGCGGGTGATTAAACATCGTTTCACGTCCTTGCGCGAGGGCAATTCGTACATGACATCGAGCATTAATTCCTCGACAATACCCCGTAGGGCCCGGGCCCCAGTTTTGCGACGATAGGCCTCTTGGGCGATCGCTAGGACGGCATCAGATTTAAACTCTAACTGTACATTGTCCATCTTCAACAGTTTTTGATACTGTTTCACCAAAGCGTTGCGGGGTTGCGTCAGGATAGCGATTAAAGCTTCCTCATCCAGGGGTGAAAGCGCCGCTAGGACGGGAATCCGACCGACAAACTCCGGAATCATGCCAAATTTGACTAAATCATCGGGAGTCATTTGTTTTAATAACCCTGCCGCTACCTTATCCTTACTAGCTTGGCCATCTCCCGGTTGAATAAAGCCCATGGATTTTTTACCGAGACGCTGATCGATCACCTTATCTAAACCGACAAACGCCCCACCGCAGATAAACAGGATATTGCTGGTGTCAATCTGAATACAATCCTGATAGGGGTGTTTGCGGCCGCCTTGGGGGGGAACATTGGCGATCGTTCCCTCTAACATTTTCAGTAAAGCTTGCTGTACCCCTTCTCCGGACACATCCCGGGTAATCGAGGTATTTTCGCTCTTACGGGCAATTTTATCGATTTCATCGATGTAGATAATGCCCCGCTGCGCTTCTTCCACGTCTAAATCTGCCACTTGTAACAGACGCAAGAGAATATTTTCCACATCTTCCCCCACATAACCAGCCTCGGTTAAAGTGGTGGCATCAGCGACAGCAAAAGGTACATCGAGGATTTTAGCCAGAGTTTGAGCTAGAAGGGTTTTTCCCGATCCTGTGGGACCAATTAACAGAATATTGGATTTTTGCAGTTCGATGCTATCTTCTGGACTACCACCACCGGCTTTTTGGGTTTGGATATCTTTGAGGCGTTTGTAATGGTTATAAACGGCCACCGAAAGCACTTTTTTCGCCTCATTTTGACCAATAACGTAGTCATCGAGGTGTTTTTTAATCTCTCTTGGTTTGGGAATTTGTTCCCAAGTGGTTTTGTTTTGGCCCGATCGCCGTTTGTTGGGACGTTCCTCCACTGGGGCGACCGGACTGGGCGGTTCCATCAATTCCTCATCGAGAATTTCGTTACACAGTTCCACACACTCGTCACAGATATAGACCCCCGGCCCGGCGATTAATTTTCGCACTTGTTCCTGGGATTTGCCGCAAAATGAACACTTGAGGTGGGAGTCGTACTTAGACATAGTTTATTTACAGGGAAGTAACGGGAACGGTAGGATCGGGCAGTTCGGGACGGGAAATCACCAGATCGATTAACCCATATTCTTTGGCTTCGACGGCCGACATGAAAAAGTCCCGTTCGGTGTCGTTGGCGATGCGATCGTAGGGTTGACCGGTGTGGTGAGCCAGCATGGTATTGAGTCTCTGTTTAATATAGAGGATCTCTTTGGCCTGGATGGCGATATCACTAGCTTGACCTTGGGCGCCGCCGAGGGGTTGGTGAATCATGATCCGGCTACTGGGTAGGGACATCCGTTTACCTGCTGCGCCGCCACAAAGCAGGAATGCTCCCATACTAGCGGCTAAACCGAAACAAATTGTCGCCACGTCGGGGCGAATTTGTTGCATGGTGTCGTAGATAGCTAGTCCGGCATAAACGGAACCACCGGGGGAGTTGATATAAAGTTGGATATCCTTTTCGGGATCTTCTGCCTCCAAGTAGAGGAGTTGGGCGACGATCGAATCAGCGACCTGATCATCGACGGGGGTTCCCAAAAAGACAATTCTCTCGCGCAAGAGTCGAGAATAGATATCAAAAGCCCGTTCACCCATGCCAGACTGTTCGATTACCACGGGTAAAACGTTAGCTAGGGAGTTTCTCCCCGTGTTGGCGTAGATAGCAGGGCGACAATTACTGGTAATTGGGTAGTCAGGTGATCTCGATTCGAGCATAATTTTTTCGGTTCCGCTATCACAATCTTAGGGTTTTTGCTTGGCTGTGGAGCTTTGACTGGCAAATGTTAAGCATCTTTAGCACTTCTGTCCATCTATTATGCCCTAAGTTTTCCCCGGTTGGCAGGAATCAGTGATCAGTTATCAGTGATCAGTTATCAGTGATCAGCTTGTGAAGGCAAAAGGCAAAAGGCAAAAGGCAAAAGAAAGAATCTGGCAATTGTCTTACCTAAAAATAAGGTTAGAAACTAAGTAGATCAAAGCTTTTAGCTTAATAAATTAGGTTTTAGATTCGGTCGAGTTGTCAGTGATCACTGATCAGTTATCAGGGAATGGGGGAATGGGGGAATTCAACCAATACCCTAAAACCCCAACACCCCAACACGACTGCTAACTCCTTACGGTTCTTCCTCGGCTGCCAACACTTCCACTTCGGTGAATGCGAAGGTTTCTTCTGTTTCCTCCTCCTCGCTTGTTTCTTCCTCTAGGGAACCTTTGGGGACGAGGGTGATAGTAGCTTTTTCCTTCAGCCATGCCAGGGTGTTTTCCGCCAGGATTTCTTCGGTGATCACCTGTTCCAGACGCTGCCTATCTATGTCGCGATCGGACAATTGCGCCATGATTTTGGCGATTTTTTCCGTTACCGCTTCGGGACTGACTTCAATGCCTGCGACTTTAGCCAATTCCTGCACCACGAGAGTCTCTTTTAGACTTTCGATCGCATCGGGACGGGTGCTTTCCCGCATTTTGGGAATATTATCTTTTGTAAACAACTGGTTGACATCTAGCCCCATTTGTTGAAATTCCATGAAGCTTTGGGTCAAAATATGCGTCACTTCCTTTTCGATCAACGTCTCCGGTAAATCTAAAGTGGCACCCTTAACTAATTCCTTGGTTAAAGCGTCATAAATGCTGTCTTTGGTTTCCTTCTCCGCTTGTTCTTGGAAACGTTTCTCTAAACTTGCTCTTAATTCGGCGATTGTCTCCTGATCGCTGACTTCTTGGGCAAAATCGTCGTCAAGCTCTGGTAATTCCTTTGCCTTTAACTCTTTCATCGTAATGGTAAAAATTACCGCTTTTGCTGCCACATCCTCTTTGGGATAATCTTCCGGGAAAGTTAAAGTCATCTCTTTGACTTCTTCCGGTTTCATGCCGACAATTCCTTCCACCATCCCCTCGATGAAGCGTCCTGCTTCCATATCCACCTGCAGATCTTCGCCGTCAATATCTGGGATATCTTCGCCAGTTTCGGCGGATTTTCCCCGATAATCAACAATCGCCACATCTCCTAGCTGCGCCCCGCGATCTTCCACGGGAACCAATGTCGCTAACTGTTCTTGACGCTCTTTAAACCAATTTTCCACGGATTCGGGATCATAAACGGTTTCTTCGGCAGTAACGCTCAGATTTTCGTAATCTCCGAGAACAATTGTCGGGGCCACATCCACGGAAACTGAAAAAGTCAAAGCTTTACCCGGTTCATAGGCAGCGATCAAATCCTCAAACTTAGACAATAGCTGGGGATTACCCAGGGACTCGATCCCCTCCTGTTTTAGGGCAGATTCGAGACAATTTTCGATTAATTCCTCAATTACCGCCGCTTTTACAGCTTTAGAACCCAATCTTTGCAGAAGAATCTGACGGGGAACCTTGCCGGGGCGAAAACCGGGTATATTGGCCGACTTCGCTAAATTATTTACCACTTTCTCGTGGGTGTTTTTCGTGGTTTCGGCGGGAATTTCAATTTCTAAACCTATCTGACTGGCAGGAAGCTTTTCCTGAATAACTTTCATTGATTTTTCTAGCTCTTACGACAAGGAACGTTTATAATAGGGTGAGCGGTGTTTACGCCTGCGGTGGATCCGTCCCGCTCATGATATTCTAGGGGAATAGCTGCAGTTGCTCCCCAAGCTCTCACAATCTTTTTATTTTAGCGGTCAATGGGGTATATTTAATTTATTCCGTCCTTGGGGCAGTTAAGCCCAATCAGAAAATTTTGCTGATCAAAAGCCGATCAATCCAAGCTTGAGAATAACTCGGTGGACAAAAAAGATTTTTTATTTTAACGATTTCTTCGGATCATCATCATCACCCAACTCGTCAGGAGGTCACACAATTTGAGTCAAAAAGTACGGGTCGCTATTTTAGGGGCCACTGGGGCCGTGGGAACGGAATTGCTAGAGTTATTAGCTAGTCGTCATTTCCCTCTCGCTAGTCTAAAATTACTGGCTTCCGAGCGTTCTGCTGGAAAAACTCTCAATTTTCAGGGCGAAAGTCTCCTAATCGAAGCGGTAAACGAGCGCTCTTTTCAGGACGTGGATATAGTTCTCGCTTCTGCGGGGGGATCCACCTCGAAAGCTTGGGCGAAAACTATTGTCGAGTCGGGTGCAACGATTATCGATAACTCCAGTGCTTTTCGCATGAATCCCGAAGTGCCTTTAGTTGTCCCGGAAATCAATCCCGACAGTGTGGACAATCACCGGGGCATTATCGCTAATCCCAACTGTACGACAATTCTTTTAGGAGTGGCGATCTGGCCTCTCCACCAAGTACAGGCGATCGAGCGAGTAGTAGTTTCTACTTATCAGTCCGCTAGTGGTGCTGGAGCGCGAGCCATGGAGGAGGTAAAACAGCAAGCGCAAGCAATTCTTGACAATCGACAACCTCCCACTAATTCCTTCCCCTATCCCCTCGCTTTTAATCTTTTTCCCCACAATACCCCGATTAATGGTCAAGGGTACTGCGAGGAAGAAATGAAAATGGTCAACGAAACCCGCAAGATTTTTGCTTGTCCAGAGCTGCGGGTTAGTGCCACCTGTGTGAGGGTTCCCGTCCTGCGGGCCCATTCGGAATCGGTTAACCTAGAATTTAGTCAGCCTTTTTCTGTGGTGAAGGCCAGAGAAATTCTTGAGTCTGCTCCGGGGGTAAGATTAGTGGAAGATTGGGACGCTAATTATTTTCCCATGCCAATTGATGCCACCGGTCGCGATGAAGTATTAGTGGGACGCATTCGTCAAGATATCTCCCATCCTAACGGTCTAGAATTGTGGCTATGCGGCGATCAAATTCGCAAGGGTGCGGCTTTAAATGCTGTACAAATTGCCGAGCTTTTAGTTAAGAAAAATCTCGTCGGTTCAAGATTTGCAACAGTTTGATAATTAAGCTATCGGCCATCAGCTAAATCAAGGCGATAATAATTAGAAAAATAGCTAATTAACCGGATAAGTAAAGTCTGAAAGCTGATTGCTGATTGCTCAAAAACTGATAATAAAGGCCGAACCTAAAACCTACTTTTTAGGTAGGAGGATTGCTAGATTCTTTCTTTTGCCTCTTGCCTTCAGAAGCTGATAACTGATAACTGATAACTGATAACTGATAACTGATAACTGAATCAATGAGTGAAACATATTTTGGACGAGTAATTACGGCGATGGTGACTCCCTTCACCGTCGAGGGTCGAGTTAATTATGCTATGATGGAAAGATTGGCCGATTATCTAGTTACCCACGGTAGCGATGGTATAGTAGTCTGTGGGACGACGGGAGAATCACCCAGCCTAAGTTGGCAGGAAGAATACGAACTATTTAGTATTGTCAAAAAAGCGGTTAATGGTCGGGGAAAAGTGATCGCGGGGACGGGTTCTAATTCCACTTCCGAAGCGATCGAAGCGACCCAACAGGCTGCTAAACTGGGTTTAGATGGTTCTTTACAAGTGGTTCCCTACTACAATAAACCTCCCCAAGAGGGTTTATATGAGCATTTTCGCGCCATTGCCAAAGCTTGTCCCGATCTGCCAGTAATGCTTTATAATATCCCCGGTCGTACTGGTCAAAATATGACCCCGGAAACGATTATTAAACTGGCAGCAGTTGATAATATTGTGGCGGTAAAAGAAGCTAGTGGTAATTTAGAACAAACCTGTAAGATTTACTGTCATACTCCTGAAAATTTCGCTATTTATTCCGGCGATGATTTTCTCACCTTACCCCTAATGACCTGTGGTGCGGTGGGAGTGGTCAGTGTTGCTAGTCATCTAGTGGGAGAAGAAATTCAAGGAATGATTCAAGCTTTCTTAACTGGAGATGCGGCCAAAGCGATCGAGATTAATTTGAAATTATTTCCCCTGTTTAAAGGTTTATTCTGTGCCACTAATCCAATTCCAATTAAAGCGGCCTTAAATCTAGTCGGTTGGGAAGTGGGGGGTCTAAGACTTCCTTTATGTTCCTTAAGTCCAGAGTTAGAAGAAGGATTAGCAAAAATCATGCAAGAATTGGCTTTAATCTAGAAAAATACTAGAAATTCTTGCCCACTAAACTGGGATTTTTCGAGAAAGTAGGTTATAATATTAATAGCTTCACTAGAAGAAAAGAAATATAGTTTAGAACAGCCAGAAAGTATTGATACTAAGTGAATTTAACTAGGTGTTGTTTACCTAGTTCGACTTATTCTAACTATTCATTTTTTGAGATTTCCCGTCCACAAAACCAACCTGAAAAATCACCATAACTTACCATCAAAGGATACCTAATGAGTCAAGATAAAACCCAAGCAAAACTAAAGATCATTCCCCTAGGAGGATTACACGAAATCGGCAAAAACACCTGTGTTTTTGAGTACGATGATGAGATTATTCTCCTGGATGCTGGTTTAGCTTTTCCTTCCGATGATATGCACGGGGTCAATGTAGTCCTTCCCGATATGACTTATCTAAGAGAAAATCGCCATAAAATTAAGGGTATGATCGTCACCCACGGTCACGAAGATCATATCGGTGGTATTCCCTACCATCTCAAACAATTTGATGTACCAATTATCTACGGTCCGCGTCTAGCGATGGCTTTATTGCGGGATAAATTGGAAGAAGCAGGATTGGCAAATCGTACCAAATTAGAAACCGTAGTTCCTCGGCAAATGGTGCGTTTAGGTAAATCTTTCATGGTGGAATATATCCGCAATACCCACTCGATCGCCGATAGTTTTTGTGTAGCAATTCACACTCCTTTGGGGGTAGTTATTCACACAGGAGATTTTAAAATTGACCATACTCCCGTGGATGGTCAATTTTTTGATCTGCAAAAAATTGCCGAACATGGCGAGAAAGGGGTGCTATGTTTATTGAGTGATTCCACTAACGCGGAAGTACCCGGTTATACTCCCTCGGAAGCTTCCGTTTATCCCGGTTTAGAGCGGGTTTTTAACCAAGCAACGGGACGGATTATGATCACTACCTTTGCCTCTTCGGTGCATCGGATTAATCTGGTGTTGAAATTGGCCCAGAAATTTAACCGGAAAGTAGTGGTAGTGGGTCGATCGATGTTAAATGTCATCGCTCATGCGCGTAATTTGGGGTATATCAAATGTCCCGACGATCTATTTGAACCCTTAAAAGCGACCCGCAATTTAGCCGATGAAAAAATCGTCATTTTAACCACAGGATCCCAGGGAGAAACTTTAGCGGCCATGACGCGGATTTCTAAGGGTGAACATCCTCATATTCGTGTGCGTCAGGGGGATACGATTGTCTTTTCCGCTAATCCGATTCCGGGTAATACCATCGCTGTGGTCAATACAATTGATCGCCTGATGATGCAGGGTGCTAACGTGGTTTACGGACGCGATAAGGGAATTCACGTTTCTGGCCATGGTTCCCAAGAAGACCATAAATTAATGCTATCTTTGACCCGGCCGAAGTTTTTTGTGCCAGTGCATGGAGAACACCGAATGCTGGTCAAACACGCTCAGATGGCCCAAAGTATGGGGATTCCCGCCGAAAATATGGTAATTGTCAAAAATGGTGACACGATCGAGTTAACTGGCGATCGCATTAGCCTCGGCGCACCAGTGCCATCGGGAATCGAGTTAGTCGATCAAGCGGGTGTGGTCCACGAACACATTATGCAGGAAAGACAACAGTTAGCCGAAGATGGTGTGATTACGATCGCAGCCTTCGTTAACGCTGAGGGACAATTAAGCGCACCTCCAGAGATTAATTTGCGCGGTGTGGTGACAAAAGTGGAAATCTCGCTGCTGAATCAGTTAATTATTCGGGCGATCGAACGCTGTTTAAGCGATCGCAGTAGTGAATTTAAAACTGCCACGGGGGTTCAGGATTGGGCCGGTTTGCGGGCCGAAATCGAGACGACTTTGCAGCGTTTAATCAAACGGGAGTTAAAGAGTCAACCTCTAGTGATTTTCCTCCTGCAAGCGGCGGTAACGGAACCAGCGAACAATCGTACTTATCGCCGCCGCCGTCCCGCAGCTACCATGGCCTCCTAATATCAGTGATCAGTAAACAGTGATCAGTAAACAGTGAAAAGATGGCAAGAAACTGCTATTTAATACTGGTCACTTAACACATACTGCTCACTTAAAACTCAAATCTGATAACTGATAACTGATAACTGATAACTGATAACTGACCATGTTCCATGCTGCCGATTTGCGATCGCTGCTGACCGCCGTTGCCAGGGGAGAAATTAACCCGGAGACAGCCTTAGATAAACTTAAACATCTGGCCTTTGAACCGGTGGAAGACTTCGCTAAAATTGACCATCATCGTCAATTAAGGACGGGATTTCCAGAGGTTATCTGGGGGCCGGGTAAAACCACCGCTCAAATCGCCCAAATTATCCATGTTTTGCGTCAAAATAGTCCCGTGGTTATGGCCACCCGCATTGAAGCAGAGATAGCAGTCCAGCTACAGGAACAGGTAACAGACTTAGTTTATTATCCCTTAGCCCGCATCTGTGCCATTGCCGCAGCCGCTCCAGAAAATCCCCCAAAAGGGATAATTTCCATCCTAACGGCGGGAACTGCCGATATTCCCGTAGCGGAGGAGGCGGCGGTTACTGCTCAATTATGCGGTTTTTCCGTGCAGCGTCTCTGGGATGTGGGAGTAGCGGGAATTCATCGCCTCTTGAATCATCGCCATCTACTGGATGCCGCCGATGTGTTAATTGTTGTTGCGGGAATGGAAGGAGCCTTACCAAGTGTGGTAGCGGGATTAGTTGATCGCCCGGTGATCGCCGTTCCCACCAGTATCGGTTACGGAACCAGTTTCGGCGGTATTGCTCCTTTGTTAACTATGCTCAATTCCTGCGCGGTCGGCATCGGTGTGGTTAATATAGATAATGGTTTTGGGGCTGCCATGTTAGCCGGCCAAATTTTACGCACGGCGGCCAGATTAGCCTAGATTTTCCTTCATCTCAGACTGAAGATCCTATACAGTTGGTATAGGGATAAACTACTTTGAAAAAGAAGCCGATATGCACCTAAGTGAAATTACTCATCCCAACCAGTTACATGGTTTGTCACTCCGTCAATTAGAAGATATTGCCCGTCAGATTCGCGAAAAACACCTCCAGACGATCGCCGCTACCGGTGGACATTTGGGACCGGGGTTAGGAGTCGTAGAACTAACGATCGCCCTTTACCAAACCCTCGATCTCGATCGCGATAAAGTCCTTTGGGACGTGGGACACCAAGCTTATCCGCACAAACTCCTCACCGGTCGCTATAACGATTTTCACACCCTGCGCCAAAAAAATGGCGTTGCGGGCTATCTAAAGCGTTGCGAGAGCAAATTTGACCATTTTGGGGCTGGACACGCCTCCACGAGCATTTCTGCGGGGTTAGGAATGGCTTTAGCCCGGGATGCCAAGGGGGAAGATTTCAAGGTAGTATCGATCATCGGGGATGGCGCTTTAACCGGGGGTATGGCCCTAGAAGCGATTAACCATGCTGGACATTTACCGAACACCAACATCATGGTTATCCTCAACGATAACGAGATGTCCATTTCCCCCAACGTCGGGGCAATTTCCCGCTATCTCAATAAAGTGCGTCTGAGCGAACCCGTCCAGTTTATCGCCGATAATCTCGAAGAACAATTGAAACACCTACCCTTCTTCGGTGACTCCCTCACCCCCGAAATGGAACGAGTCAAAGAAGGGATGAAACGGTTAGCAGTTCCCAAAGTCGGCGCTGTCATTGAAGAATTGGGCTTTAAATATTTTGGCCCGATTGATGGTCATAATATTCCCGAATTAATCGCCACTTTTAAACAGGCCCATAAGGTCCAAGGACCGGTTTTCGTCCACGTTGCCACCGTTAAAGGCAAAGGCTACGAATGGGCCGAAAAAGATCAAGTGGGTTATCATGCCCAAAATCCCTTTAATTTAGCCACGGGTAAACCGATTCCCTCCAGTAAACCGAAACCTCCCGCTTATTCCAAAGTTTTCGGGCATACTCTCACCAAATTAGCGGAAAATGACCCGCGCATTATCGGTATCACCGCCGCCATGGCTACCGGGACAGGATTAGATAAATTTCAGGCAAAACTACCGAAACAGTATATCGATGTGGGAATTGCGGAACAACACGCGGTTACTCTCGCTGGTGGTCTTGCTTGCGAAGGAATGCGCCCGGTTGTCACCATTTACTCTACTTTCCTGCAGCGGGCTTTTGATCAGATTATTCATGATATCTGCATTCAAAATCTACCGGTTTTCTTCTGCATGGACCGGGCCGGTATTGTCGGGGCTGATGGACCGACCCACCAAGGGATGTACGATATCGCCTACCTGCGTTGTATCCCCAATATGACCATTATGGCCCCGAAAGATGAGGCAGAACTGCAAAGAATGGTCGTAACGGGGATTAATCATACCAGCGGCCCCATTGCCATGCGTTACCCCCGGGGCAACGGTTTAGGGGTTCCCCTGATGGAAGAGGGTTGGGAAGCTTTACCCATCGGTAAGGGCGAAATTCTCCGCAGTGGCGATGATGTTCTCCTGTTAGGATACGGCACGATGGTCAATACTTCCCTACAGGTGGCCGAAATCCTCAGCGAACACGGCATCGAGGCCACAGTGGTTAATGCTCGTTTTGTCAAGCCCCTTGATACAGAACTTATCTTTCCCCTTGCTCAACGTCTTGGTAAGGTGGTGACTTTAGAAGAAGGTTGTTTGATGGGTGGTTTTGGTTCTGCGGTTTTGGAAGCTTTACAGGATGCTAATATTCTAGTTCCGGTCAAGCGTTTCGGGGTTCCCGATAAATTAGTGGACCACGCAAAACCAGAGGAATCTTTCGCTGATTTGGGTTTAACCAGTCCCCAGATTGCCCAACAGGTTTTAGCGGCATTTTTTAGCCAAAAACAAACCGCTAACGTCGGTTAAAATCTCAAGATTAGCTTGTCCAGTTTTCCCGAAAAATTAGGGAAGACTGGTTTTTTTTGGTCTAGATAGTTAATGAAGACTGCCGGCAATAAATAGTGAGGGGAACGAACCACAGAGACACAAAGGACACAAAGATCGATCACTACTATATAAGTTAAATTTATCACACAAAGAATAGGAGAGTCCAGTAGCTTTAAGAGCATCAGCCATGAGTTGGTCATCAATGACAGTGTTAGTTCTCATAGTATCCCTAGTTGTGTATAGTAGATTAAACCTCTTGCATAATTAATTTGTGAGGGTTCAAAAATGAGAAAAAAGGTTAAATTTTGTCAAGAAATTGCTTAAAGTTTTGTAAAGCCACTTGACTTAAAGACAGAATTGTGTACAATCGTTCATCGGTAATTTTACCCGGAGTGCTGTGTATGGTTTCATCAGTTCATCTTATGGCTTCTGGCTGGGATTTAGCAGTTTTTGTTTTAAAGCTAACCTTTGAGCAAGAGCAGAATAGGAGGATATGTCAACCATGTTAACCACTGATCTAGAGATAAGACTAGCAGCTTTAGAAGCTGAAGTAGCACTGCTCAAGCGTTTGCTACCTACTGTCAGCGAAACTCCCTGGTGGGAAAAAATTGTCGGCACTTTTGCTGAAGATCTGGCTTACGAAGAGGCAATGCAGTTTGGTCAAGAGTACCGTCAGTCCCTAAAACCATTAGCCGAGGAAGCATCCGAATCCTGAAATGTATCTCTTTGATACCGATCATATTAGCATTCTCGATCGCGGGTGTCAACCGGCACAACAATTGCTGAAAAAACTGGCTGCTATTACGAGCAGCGAAGTTGCCACCACAATTATCACCTACGAAGAACAAATGCGGGGATGGCTCAGTTACATAGCCAAGGCAAATTCGATTGAAACCCAAGTTGTTGCCTATCGAAGGCTAGAAAAGCACCTCGCTAATTATCGCACGATTCCCATTGTCGGCTTTGATGAAAAGGCAGGTCAAGTTTTTCAAGAACTTCGGGTAACTTACCCTCGTTTGGGTTCGATGGATTTGAAGATTGCTGCTATCTCAATGGTTAATCAGGCTATCCTGCTGACGAGAAATCTCTCAGATTTTGGGCAAATTGCCGGTTTAAGAGCAGAAGATTGGACGATTACAAGCAACTGAATTACCTATGGAAAACCAACTTTTGCAGCGAATCACCCTCGATTTAAATATCTGTCATGGCAAACCTTGCCTTCGAGGATTGCGTTATCCTGTTGAATTTATCCTAGAATTACTTAGTTCTGGCATGAGTATCGAAGATATTTTAGCCGACTACGATGATTTAGAACGGGAGGATATTCTAGCGGCGTTATTGTTTGCCACTCGATTAACTCAGGTAAAAAGCATCTACCAAATTGCACCATGAACTTTTTAGTCGATGCCCAATTGCCAGTTCGTTTAGCTCGTTTTTTGCAAGCTGCTGGTCATGGTACAATTCATACTAAAGATTTACCCCAACAAAATGCCACGACAGATGCAGAAATTAACGCTCTTTCAATTCAACAAAATCGTATTGTTATTACCAAAGACAGAGATTTTCTCGATTCATTTTTGATTAATCAAGAACCTTATAAGCTTCTGCTAGTTACTACGGTTAACATTACAAATGTCGAATTAGAAGCATTATTTCAGAATAATCTAACCCAAATAGAAGCACTTTTTACTCAACATTCCTTAATAGAAATGAGTCGCAACTCAATCATCGTTCATCAATAATTTTACCCGGAGTGCTGTGTATGGTTTCATCAGTTCATCTTATGGCTTCTGGCTGGGATTTAGCAGTTAATAACCGCAATGGTCAACTCGCTCTTGTGGTTGAGGTCAAGTGCAAAACCAACGTATCCCAAGAATGGGCGGCAAAACTCCGACGCAATATTCTGGCACACGGTACTTTTGCCAAGGCTCCCTATTTTTTGCTGGTCTTTCCTGACAGATTTTACTTATGGAGTAATGTTGGGGCTTTTCAGGAGCAGAGTGAACCTAGTTATATGATTGATGCCAGTCCCATTCTTCAGCCTTATTTTCAACGAGCAGGGGTAACGAATGACCAAATTAGTAGGCAAAGTCTTGAACTAATTGTTGCTTCTTGGTTGGGAGAGATTATTTATTCTGAAAAGCCGCCTGAAGCTCTCGATGATTCTCAGCGTTGGTTGATTGATTCAGGGTTGTATGCTGCTTTAGCTGGAGGAAAATTTCAGCGTGAGGCAGCGGCGTGAATATCTATGTTGAAACAAATTTTGTTTTAGAGCTAACCTTCGAGCAAGAGCAGTGTCTAAGCTGTGAGCAGATTCTGCAACTTTGTGAAACAGGACAAGCCAAACTAATTATTCCAGCATATAGTCTAGCTGAACCTCACGAAAAACTGACTCGTCAAGCAAAGAGTCGTCGGGAACTTCAACAGTTACTAGATACTGAGTTACGTCAACTTTCACGCACAGCTTCTTATGCAAGTCGGATCAAGAGTATTCAAGATATTGCTAGTTTAATGGTGCAAAGCAATGAAGAAGAACGACATCGTTTTAATAAATATCGAGAACGCCTCCTCAAGGTAGGAGAAATTGTGGCACTTACTGCTGATATTTTAATCGAAGCAGCATCTTATGAAAAGATATATGATTTAACGCCACAAGATGCTCTTGTCTATGCCTCGGTACTTCATCATTTACGACGTTATCAGCCACAGCAGGCGTGTTTTTTGAATCGAAACTCAAAAGACTTTGATAGTCCTGACATTGTTGAAGAACTGAATCAATTCAACTGTAGGATGATTCCCAGATTTGATCGTGGTTACAGTTTTCTTCAGTCGCAGTTATCGTCCTAGTAGCTGAGATCAATCTTTTTGGTTGGGTTGAGCGCTTTAATACTTAGGAGAAAACTGCTCGATTCAATAATTTGAGCGAAACCCAACATTCTTTAACGACATCGTAAGAATCATTGATTGTGCCTCATTTCCTCAAGGTTTCCTTCCCATTTAAGCTTACCTTTAAAGGCTTTAATTTTCTCCTGTTGTTTGAGCCGAATCAAAGTCTTAAGACCCAATTCAACAACTTCTTGTTTAGTCTTTAAACCAGTAGCTTTAAGAGCATCAGCCATGAGTTGGTCATCAATGATAATGTTAGTCATCATCCTATCCCTAGTTGTGTATAGTAGATTGTTAATATACACATTATATAGGGTTTGCTGAATAAATGTGAGATGTAAGCAAGGTAGAGATTTTGTGGCTTTTCTCGCTCCCACAGGTGCAAGATTGTGAGAGAATCGTCGTTCAAAATCTTGCGTCTTCATCGGCCAACGTCCTGTACGGGCGAAGCATTCGGACAATAACCTATCGGTGAAACTGTAGATTTTCTATCCGAATGCTTCGCCCGTACTTTTTGCCGCATACCCTATTTAGGAGAAAACTGCTCGATTCAATAATTTGATCCAAAACCCAACATTTTTAAAGATATCGGTGCAGTTTCCCGCAAGTGTCGCTCATTTTTGATAGACAAAAGTTATTGCTGTCACCCCAAACACAACTTTACTGTCCCACTCGCCAAATTTTGATAGTTTTGTCAGCACTCCCACTAGCTAAATAGCGGCCATCGGGACTATATGCTACTGAGAAAACTGTCTCAGAATGACCGGTAAGGGTACGCAATTCGTTTCCCGTTGCTACCTCCCAAATTTTGATAGTATCGTCATCACTCCCACTAGCTAAATAGCGGCCATCGGGACTATATACCACTGACAAAACCCCGCTAGAATGACCAGTAAGGGTACGCAATTCTCTTTCAGTTGCCACCTCCCAAATTTTGATAGTATTGTCCCAACTACCACTAGCTAAATAGCGGCCATCGGGACTATATACCACTGACAAAACCCCGCTAGAATGACCAGTAAGAGTACGCAATTGTTTTCCGGTTGCTACTTCCCAAATTTTGATAGTTTTGTCAGCACTCCCACTAGCTAAATAGCGGCCATCGGGACTATATACCACTGACTCAACCCCGCGAGAATGACCAGTAAGAGTACGCAATTGTTTTCCCGTTGCTACTTCCCAAATTTTGATAGTATTGTCACTACCCCCACTAGCTAAATAGCGGCTATCGGGACTATATACCACTGACAAAACCCAGTTAGAATGACCAGTTAGGGTTTTATCGAGAAAACTATGTTCTGAAATTTTTTTTCTTGTGGTGAGTTTATTGGTGGGTGAGTTTATTGGTGCAATTTGAGGATTTACTTCTTGACTTTTAAAATAACCGTAACCTTGAGTTATTCCTATTCCTAATAACAAAACGCCACTGAGCGCTATTAATCCATTTCTCAGATTATTATTTTTAACCAGTTGTGCTGGTGTTTTTTTGGGTACAGCTACGGGTGAAACCGGCGGAGAAGGATTAATCTTAGGAATAACTGGCGGTTGTTTTTGAGTTACAACAGGCTGCGGATTTGGTGGTGGTGGAGATGTTATAGTAGGAGTTATAGGAGGTAACTTTAATTGCCTTTCAATCTGATCTAAACGTTGTAAAATAACCCTAGTATTAGCCGGTCTATTCTTTGGCAATCTTCCCATCAACTCATCAATAAAATCCAACAATAACGGGTGAATATTTTCCGTTTCTTCTCGCCAAGGTAAAACATCATTAACCGCATCATAAATTTCTAAGGGATGTTTTCCTGTTAATAAATGCACAAAAGTTCGTCCTAAAGCATGAAAATCTGATTGAATCACCGCTTGGCCATGTTGTTGTTCATTGGGTGTATATCCGCGTGAGATAATACCTGTTACCTGTTGACCTTTTACCTTTTGATGATAGGTTTGGGTTTCTTCCCTTGCTGTGCCAAAATCAATTAACACCAACTCGCCACTATTCCGCATCATGATATTAGGGGGTTTAATATCTCGATGCAGCCAATTCTGTTGATGAATTTTATCGAGAATTAAAGTGATTTCTCTCAGCCATTTAAAAGCCCGTTTTTGACTTAAATTATCATACTGCTTTAGCCACTGGTCTAAATTAATCCCCTCCACTTTTTCCATAACTAAACAGTGTAATATTTTCCCTTCCCTCGTGGCATATTGAAAATAGGCATCTGCGCGAGGAACACCGGTGACATTTTGACGACTTAACTCTAATAAAACTTCATATTCCCGTTTAAATAATTCCACTGCCTTCGGGTCATTATTACATTTTTCTTGTAATACCTTGAGGATTTTGGCTGTAAAACCCTCAAAAGCCTCATAAACAACGCCAAAACCGGTCGTATCACTCAATAACCGACTCACTCTATATTGACCATTTAACAACAACTCAGAGCCGCAACTTTGACAGTAACGAGTATTCGAGTTATTATTACTCGGATGGTCTGGTTGAGAACAATCGGGATTAATACAGTAACAGGGTTTCATCTCGGCTATCAGTTATTTTATTGGGTTAATAATTGCAAGTTTTCCCTCCCTGACCTTGATAGAATTTTATCATAAGTAAGTAGTTATGATTAAATTGAAGAGAGATCTTGCATTTTTCAAAACGTCATGCTTTGTAGGTTGATTCATGAATCAACGCTCCCTAGGGTTCTTTCACTCTCTCCAATGTCATTCTCTCCAATCCTTATCTGGCAACGTTTTTAGTCGATTTCTCGGAATAAATAGCTGAAAAACACCCCGCGCATTAGTTTTTCGGTGGGATGCTTACAAACAGCTGCTGATATATCTGTAATAATTTAAGAGTCACTGATAATTGCTGATTGTCGGTATTTCTGCAAATGTGAGATGCAGCCAAATTATCCCCCCAAATTAGAAGGATAAATTATCAAGTTTCTCCCTGATTTTACCCTATTCATTCATATTACGATAGGTAGCCACTGCCGAGGGAGAAATGCGATTGAGATAACGGAAAATCCAATATTTTAAGACTGTATCCAAGATAACGGGAAAAGTGGCGATAAAGAGAAAATTAAACTGGCGATTTTCTGGTAAACCGAAATGACGACTTAACCCTTCTAGGATCACTTCCCAACCGTGGGGAGAGTGGAAACCGACAAATATATCGGTAAAAAGAATAATTAAAAAAGCTTTAGCTGAATCGCTAAGATTATAGAGAATGCCATCCAGAAAAGACTTGACAATCTCAATTTCTCGACGACTAAAAGCGACAACACAACCAAAGGCAATCAGGGAACAAATATCGGCGAAAATATTAGCGATCGCATTTAAACCTCGTTGGCGAAATTCTTCACTTAGTACCGCTGCTTTTTTGGTAATTTCTCCCTCGATTTCTTCGTTAGATAATTTGGGTGCTAAACCAATCATACCTCGAAAATGTAAAGCTTCCTCAAATCTTCTCAATTCCGAAAAAGCTTCTTCTTCTAAATCCTGATTGATAAAAATAAACTGTTCCTGTTGTTGGAAATATTTATTAACCAAGGGGGTAATTAGGAAAGTTTTGGTTAATTGCTGGGTTAATAAAGGAACAATAATTAACAGTAAAATAAACTTGAGGGAAATGGCTGTTTTATAACGAGAATTGCGAAATTTCTTTAAAACTGCCTCCTCCGATTCCTCCGCTTGGGGATCAATTTCCTGTTTAATGCGATTAAAAGTGTTGACAAAAGAACGGGGCAAAACCCCCGGTTTTTCCGTAGCTTTTTGGGATTTATTGCTTTTGATTATTTCCTCATCTTCAATACTACCCGCCGCTAAAAAAGAGCGATTTCTCGAAGTTTTATTTTTGGCTGTTTCCTGCTCAAAATTTCGGTTCTGGAGACTTTTGGGGACATCTTCAATATCTTCTTGCCAATAATTATCTTGATATTTTCCGATAACACTATCGATAAACTGAAGTTTTTTCAGACAAACATCTGTGGTGACAGTAATCACCCCATTACTAATTGTCGGTTGATTGGGTCCGAAGGTATTAACGATCGAGCGACTAGCTTTAAACTCCGTCAATCTGACTTTAATTTTTTGCAGATAACCTTTAACTTCTGCGATAAAATAGGAATTAGTGCTGCGGCCATAATTCGAGAATTCATTCGCCACTTTTCGCCCTTGAAAATGCTTGTCTTCTATCTCCTTAATCTTCAAAGCTGCATGATACGCCTCATCTAAAGAACGTTCAGGAGTTTGTAATAACCATTGATTAACACCTTGCAAAATCCGATTAAGATTCATAGGAAACAATTACTTCCACAAGGGAGAAAAGCTAGAGTACCGATCAGTTATCTTAACAAATACAATCGAGAAAAAACGATGTCAATCATACCAATTTGGATCGAAGGTGGCACGCGATCGGGAAAAACCACCACTTTAGTCGGGGAATTTCGGCGCTGGGTGTCTCGCGATCGCTCAAAATCATCCCCCCTTCCTCGATCGATCTTAGTTTTCGCTGCCAACGATGATAATAAACGGGAATTAGCCGATCGATTAGCCATTGCTGTTAGGGGTAGCTATCCGATTCTCTGTAAAACCCCTTTAGGTTTTCTCACCGATGAAGTCATCCTGTTTTGGCCGTTAATTTTCGAGTTTTTGGGGCTAAAAGCGCAATTTCCCCGCCGATTACGCCCAGAAACGGAGCAGGAACTCGCCACCCGTCTCTGGCAACCAGCAATCGCCGAATTCTTCCAGCTTACTAGCATAAATGAATATCGTTTCGTGCGTCAAGTTCTCGATCTGTTACAATTAGCCGGTGCTAGTGGTGTTCCCGCAGAAAAGATACCCGAAAGATTAGCCGAAGGATTATCAGAAACAGATCTAAAACGAGTTTTAGCGATTAATGAGCAGGAAACACCAGAAAAAGTAGGAGAATTAATCATTCAATGGCGTGATTGGTCTCTAGAACGTGGTTTATTAAGTTATGGTATCATCTACGAACTCTATTGGCGCTATTTGTTCCCTGATAGTCGCTATCAACAGCAACTATTAAAACGCTTCCGGGGGGTTTTTGCGGACGATGTGGACGATTATCCGGCTATTGCCAAGGATTTACTCAGTTTTTTCCTCGATCATGATTGTTTTAGCGTTTTTACCTACAATCCCCAGGGAAAAATCCGCTTAGGATTAACTGCCGATCCAGATTATCTACACGAATTAGAGAAACGCTGTCAAATTATGTCATTATCTACCACTGAGGGGTTAGCTGCTCAGTTTAGCGAGACGATTCTCTCCTTAATCAGCGACGGTGACTATCGTGGCAATCTTCCCGATCAATTCATCTCCCTGCAAACCACCTCTCGCGCTGAATTGTTACGGAAGACAGCCACAGCTATTATTCAAGCAGTCAAGCAAGGAACAGTAAAACCCGAAGAAATCGCCGTTATTGCCCCCGGTTTAGACGAAATCGCCCGTTATAGCCTGATGGAAATTTTAACCGGTGCCGGGATAGCCGTTCAACCCCTGAACGAACAACGACCCCTGATCAGTTGTCCTCTGATTCGGGCATTATTGACCCTTCTCGCCCTTGTTTATGAAAATTTGGGGCGTTTAGCCCCCCAAGAGGCTATAGCGGAAATGCTGGTGATTTTTAGCCGTTATCGCTGGGATGAAGAACAAAATTTAATTCCCGATATCGATCCGGTTCGCGCTGGATTAATTGCCGATTATTGTTATCAAGTGGATCTGGAAAATCCTCGTTTATTAGCGATCGAAACTTTTCCCCGTTGGGATCGCTTAGGACAAAAAGCTTGTACTGCCTACGAAAGAATTTGTCACTGGATCGAAGGGATGAAAAAACGGCAGCAGGAAGCCAAACTTTTCCCGATTTTTGTCTTAAATCAAGCGATCGAACAATTATTAAACGATGGGGAAAATTTGCCCTTCGATCACTTGGCAGCTTTGCGAGAATTAATGGAAACTGCCCAACATTTTTGGGAGATCGATCGCCGTTTGCGTGAGAGTGAACCCTCTTTTCAAAGTCCTAGCGAAACTATTAGTCAGTTTATCCAACTTTTGCGCCGTGGTACAATTACCGCTAATCCCTATCCTGTGCGACAATTTATTAAATCTTCCTCAGCAGTTACCCTAGGCAATATCTTTCAATATCGTTCTTTTCGTTCTAGTCATCGTTGGCATTTTTGGCTAGATTGTTCCTCCCCACTCTGGGAACAAGGAGGTGCTGCTACTCTTTTTGCTGCGCCAATTTTTTGGCGAAAAAGTCCCTATCAACCCTGGACAACGGAAGCAGAATTAGAGGAAAATCAGGGCCGTTTACAGAGAGTTTTAAGGGATTTATTAGCAAGGGTAAGCGAAAAAGTTATCCTCTGTCACAGTGATTTAGGAGTATCGGGAACCGATCAAACTGGACAACTTTTATCCTTAGTACAAGCGGCAAAAGAATATGATTAAGCACTAGAAAAAATTAACTTCTTGGTTAGGAGAGGCAATAGGCAATAGGCAAAGGGGGGGTTAGATATGTGTAATTAATTTTGCTTAGGTACTTAGTAAAAGAATTGGGGGAGATTCAGCTAATCTAAGGATAGGCGGTTAAGATGCGTCTGAGCTTATAACCTAATTTGGTCTTGACGACCGGCCAAGCTCTTGACTATCTAAGTAGGTAGGCGTTAAAAGTTGTCAGATGCCCCCCTTATTAAGGGGGGATTAAAGGGGGGACTAAGGGGGGATCGGCACACCCCTTATCAAGGGGGGCAGGGGGGATCGAACCTAAAATCCATTTTTAATTTAATTATAACCAGCTACTTAAATTAGCCGTTAAGACTGCACCGGAGTGTCAGAGTGGGGAGCAGGGAGAGGAAGTTTGAGCATTTGTACTAAAATTGTTAATACGCAGTTTAAATTCAGTACAGTTTACCCACTCTTTGTGTGCGAGAATAGCCTGTGTGAAAAACCTAGGTAATTGTTATGGTTGCACCTATACAAAATAGGCAGTTTAACGGGTTGTCTAGCCAAGAAGCTAGTGAGCGCTTGAAACAGCACGGCTACAACGAACTCCCCTCAACTCAGCATCGTACTTTTTTAACCATCGCCCTAGACATTATCCAAGAGCCGATTTTCTTGCTCCTGATTGCCTGTGGTGTCATCTACCTCTTTTTGGGTGATGCACAAGAAGCTCTAATTTTACTGGGGTTTGTCTTTTTTATTATTGGCATCAATCTTTACCAGGAGCAAAAAACGGAACGTTCTCTAGAAGCACTGCGGGACTTATCCAGTCCGCGGGCCTTGGTGATTCGAGATGGGGAACGGCAGCGGATTGCCGGCCGAGAAGTGGTACAGGGCGATCTGATCGTGGTGGAGGAAGGCGATCGCGTTCCTGCGGATGCGATTTTGCTGTGGTCCACTCACTTGACGATTGATGAATCGCTGTTAACCGGAGAGTCTGTTCCGGTCAGGAAACGCACCATCCAGCTAGAAGAAGACCCAGAGAAACTTTCAGCCACCTTGAGACCGGGGGGCGACGACTTACCCACTGTCTATTCTGGCACTCTTGCGGTACAAGGGCAGGGCATTGCCCAGGTGCAAGCAACGGGTATCGGCACTGAAATGGGAAAAATTGGCAAAGCTCTGCAAACGGTTGAACCGGAAGACACGGTCTTACAAAAAGAAACCCGTCGCATTGTCGGTAAATTGACGATGATCGCGCTGGCCATTTGTGCGGCGGTGGTCGTGATTTATGGATTAACCCGGGCCGATTGGTTGCATGGCTTTTTGGCAGGATTAGCCCTAGCGATGGCAATTTTGCCCAATGAAATTCCGGTGGTGCTGGCCATCTTTCTGGCTCTGGGAGCGTGGCGATTCTCGCAAAAACAGGTACTAACCCGTCGCATTCCAGTGGTTGAAACCCTGGGTTCTGTCACCGTTCTTTGTGTCGATAAGACTGGAACCCTGACATTGAACCAAATGGCCGTCAAACAGTTATTGGTTTACAGCGGCCCCGGTGCTTATCTGTACGATGTGACGCTCCACGAGCGCGAACCCTTGCCAGAAGTCCTTCATCCCCTGATCGAGTTTGGTATTCTAGCGAGTCGCAAAGATCCCTTTGACCCGATGGAAAAAGCTTTGCAGCAAATTGGTTGGAATTACCTAGCCAAGACCGAACACCTGCACACCGATTGGCAACTACTGCACGAATATCCCCTGTCCACCGATCTCTTGGCCATGTCCTGTGTCTGGGAATCCCTGACGGGGGAGCTTACCGTTGCGGCAAAAGGGGCCCCCGAAGCGATCGCCGATCTCTGCCATTTCAGCCCGATTCAACAACAGGAGCTTGTCGAACAGATCCAGGCAATGGCCGGAGAGGGTTTGCGAGTTCTGGGAGTCGCCCAAGGACGCAAAATGGGAACATTACCCAAAACCCACGCTCTTGAGTCATCCGGGCCTCTAGCCTACTTAGAATCTGACGATCGCTTACCTGTTCAACAACACGACTTTGAGTTTGAATTTGTGGGACTGATCGGACTGGAAGACCCCGTGCGTCCTACTGTGGCACCTGCGATCGCCGAATGCTATGGTGCGGGAATTCGCGTTGTCATGATTACGGGTGATTATCCAGTAACAGCCCAGAACATTGCCCGTCAGATTGGACTCAGGCCTTTAGACAAGGTGATCACCGGTAGGGAACTGGAGCAAATGGGTGAGTCGGAACTGCGCGATCGCATTCAAAGCACCAACATCTTTGCCCGTGTCGTCCCCGAACAAAAACTATTGATTGTCAATGCACTGAAACGCTCCGGGGAAATTGTGGCCATGACTGGTGATGGTGTCAACGATGCCCCGGCCCTCAAGTCTGCTCATATCGGCATTGCCATGGGTGAACGAGGTACGGATGTAGCGCGCGAGTCTGCCGATTTGGTCCTGTTGAAAGATGATTTTTCATCCATCGTCGAATCGGTCAAACTGGGCAGACGTATCTTTGACAACCTGAAAAAGGGGATGGCCTATACCTTGGCCGTTCACGTTCCGATCGCGGGTATGTCCTTGATTCCAGTCATGTTTGGCTGGCCCTTGGTGCTACTCCCGATCCACATTGCCTTTCTGCACTTAATTATCGATCCGGCCTGCACGGTTGTGTTTGAAGCTGAACCGGCAGAAAGCGATATTATGCGTCGCCCCCCCCGTAATCCCAAAGAACCCTTGTTCAGTCGTCGGACGTTGCGATTAGCCTTGCTTCAAGGAACCAGCGTTTTAGTGGTACTGGTTATTGTATTTGCGATCGCCTATAGCAACGGCAATAGTGAATTTAATGCTCGTGCCTTAGCATTTACGACATTGATTATCTCTAACCTGGCTATGATTCTCACCAATCGTTCCTGGTCCCGAACGATTCCAGAAATGCTCCAAGCTCCTAATCGGGCTTTGTGGTGGGTGATCGGCGGTGGACTGCTGTTTTTGGGATTAGTTCTCTATGTTCCCTTGCTACGACACCTGTTCGGCTTTTCATTTCTACATACTGATGATTTGCTGGTCAGCTTAGTTTCTGGAGTTGTCAGTATTTTCTGGTTTGAAGGACTAAAACTGTGGAACCGTCGGCACTTGAACATCCAAAAATAAAAGGCATCATATAGCGTTTTTCAGTCGGCTGAGGTACAAAAGTTATGGGTTTTAGGCAAAAGGCGAAAGGGAAGAAAAATAGGTGTACCTCACTAGCTTAGGAAACGCTATAGATTCCACGATCGGTTAACAAATCGTTGCAGCAGTGCGCTATGTAGTTGCTTGAATGAATTGTGCCTACCTACTTAAATAATCAGCATGGTGGGTTCAATCATCAAGTTTAACCCTCTGCTAACCAGCGCACGGCATCCTTAGCGTGGTAGGTTAAGATAATATCGGCCCCCGCCCGTTTAAAGCTGGTTAAAGTCTCTAAAGTCACTCGTTTTTCGTCAATCCAGCCATTTAACGCCGCCGCTTTAATCATTGAATATTCCCCCGACACATTGTAGGCAGCCACGGGTAAATTAGTCATTTCCTTGATTCTCCAGATAATATCCATGTAAGATAGGGCAGGTTTTACCATTAACATATCTGCTCCCTCTAATAGGTCTAATTCCACCTCTTTTAAGGCTTCCCTGGCATTACCCGGATCCATTTGGTAGGTTCTGCGATCGCCGAATTGGGGGGTAGAATCAGCCGCATCCCGAAACGGCCCATAATAGGCAGAGGCATATTTAGCCGTATAGGAAAGAATCGGCGTATCACTATAACCCGCCTCATCCAATCCTTGACGAATTGCCTGCACAAAACCATCCATCATTCCCGACGGTGCAATGATATCCACTCCCGCTTTTACCTGAGAAACGGCGGTTTTTTGCAATAATCCCAGAGTAGGATCGTTTAACACCCTGCCGGTTAAATCTCCCGTTTGCAGATAACCACAATGACCATGGTTGGTATATTCACACAAACAAGTATCGGCGACAATGAGTAGATCGGGAACTGCCTCTTTAATTGCTGTGGCCGCTTTCTGCACAATACCATGATCGTGCCATGCTCCCGTCGCCTCTGTGTCTTTACTTTCTGGCAGCCCGAATAAAATAATCGCTGGAATTCCTAAATCCCGCACTTCCTTGGCTTCATCAACAATTTTATCGATTGATAATTGGTACACTCCCGGCATCGATTTGACTTCCCGGGCAATACCTTCCCCCGTCGTAGCGAAAAGGGGATAGATAAAGTCATTGGCTGTCAAGACGGTTTCACTCACCAGACGGCGCATTTGAGGGGTTTGACGCAGACGACGGGGGCGATGAATAGGAAACATAGTTTTTTGTGATTAAATCGGGAATCTGGTCTCGATTCTTTAGTTTAAATCTTTGCTGAGGATGAACACAAATCGATTCAGCCGGCAGCCAGCTGCCGGCAGCTATCCGCAATATTTAGTTATTTTGAGCTTAATCAAACTATTTAGATCATTTTTGACCTAATGAGCCTTTATCGTCGTTTTGAGGGCGAAAAATCAGCAATTTGACTAAAATTTAATCTTTATAGCGATCACTTTTGCTGTTGCCACCACCTCATCTCTTTACAAAACTTTACCTCATCAGTTATCAGTTACCAGTTATCAGATGTGAGTTTTCAGTTCACTGATGGCTCTCTTGGATATTGGCTGAAAAATGTTCATGGTGTTACATTAGCGGCGCAAGCGTTCACTGATTACTGATTACTGTTCACTGTTCACTGACTCCCAAAACCCATCTCCATTTGGGAGAAGGATCGTTTATTCTAGGAAGTAAGAGCGATCGATTCAGGATTTTTGCTATGGCCAACTTAGGTGATTTAGTCAAAAAAGCAGTTTATTTGGGCGTAGGCATTGCTACTTATGCCGCCGAAAAAGCTGAAGTAAATTTACAAGAATTAAGAAATCAAGCCCAAAAATTAGCCGATGAAATGATTTCTCGCGGCGAAATAAACGCAGAAGAAGCGAGGAAATACGTCGATGAGTTGGTGAAACAGGCACAACAGCAACCGGTGACAGCTAACGAATCTAATATTCCCCATGAACCCCGACGGATAGAAATTATTGAAGATGAGGAGGACACCAAAGCAGCTGATCCCAAAGTAGATGAATTGCGGCAAAAGGTGGAACGTCTTCAGGAGGAATTACGGAAACTGCAACAGGATTAAAACCTAGATTTTAGCGACAAATAATTAATTATTACCAGACAAGGGATGCAAGTATAAACATGGACGATTGGCAGAAGGATTTTTGGGAAGTGATCGAAACTGTGGCACTGGGAATTGAAAATTTTTTCCAAGAAGTGACCCAAGCTATTGAAGAAATCAATGAGGAAATTATCATCGATCTGGAACAGTTTATTCAAGAGGTTTTACCCCAGGAATTAGAAGAATTTTTTAACCTCGATGAATCCCTATTTTCGGAATTAGACGAACCCTCGGATTTTACCCTCACTCCTAAGGTTAACCCCGATCCTAACACCCATGCTGCTTGTATCGGTTGCCGTAATTATCACGGTTATATCTACGGAGGCAATCTTCTCGTCTGCGGTTTCCATCCCTACGGTTGGGATAGTGATAGTTGTCCCGATTGGCAAGCAGAGGATTAATTATTTTTCGATAAAATCAGGTAGGGTTATTATCCCTACCCATAACTTTTATCTCAAAGCAGTTAGGGACTTGCGCTTTGATAATTTACCATCTGGCTGGTCTGGTTCTTCTACAGAGCGATTTTCTAGCTGGGATATTATTCCTACGCAAGTCCCTTATCGTTGTTGTGGTCAAAAAAAGGTATCCTTTGTCCCCAATCAGTAATCCTTGAATCGAGCCAATGACATCCCAGAGAGCTTCTCGTTCCGAGCCATTCGCGGGAGTCAGTCCCGATGAAAAAATTTTCACCACCAGAGATGAAAGAGGTTTCCTTCCCTACACCCGTTCAGACCTCGGCGTGAGCTTTTGTCGAACGCAAAAGCTC